>JABMQB010000635.1 GCA_013203525.1 Mariniphaga sp. | reverse complement strand
TTTCGGGTGTAGCACAATCGTACAATTTCTACCCGGTTTCTTATATGGAGCCGGAAGATGGTTTTTCAGTTGCTGCTGTAGGACTTGGAACCTACGTGGTTGGTGGTGAAAGCGCCTTCCGGTTTTGCCCCCGCTACCCGGCTATTAATCCAACCGATTTAAAAGATCAGATTCGCGATTCACAAAGATTCTTTTATGCCCTCGATATGGAAATGAATGATTTCGACCTGGCAAAAGATGGTGAAGATGCAGCGATTAAAAGAATCAGTATTCGTGAAGCAGAAAAAGACGGGACATTGGAAAATAGTGTTTCAACGTACGATATGGAAAATGATACACTTATTCCAGGAAGTAACCAGCAAGGCCCTAAAGTGGTTGATTTTGCCAATATCTTAAAATACAAAACTGTACCCCTACCCGATACCCTGGAAGTATTATTAAAACTTTTCCATGATGCAATGGGATCTCCTGTTGAGATTGAATATGCTATTGATATGGAACCAGGTGAAAAAGGTTGGCCAACTTTTTATCTTTTACAAATAAAACCATTAATACGAATAGAAGACCAGGTTGATATTGATATTGATGCAGCCAGCCGTGAAAACCTACTGATGTATGCCGAACGCGGTATGGGAAATGGGCAAATAAAAGATATTGAAGATATTATTTATGTCGATCCGCAAACATTCGACCGCTTAAAAACAAAAGAAATTGCCCGTGAAATAAACCAGCTAAATAAAAAAATGGAAGAACTGGGCAAAGAATATATTCTGATAGGCCCGGGCCGGTGGGGTTCGCGTGACCATTTTACTGGTATTCCTGTTTTATGGGCAAACATATCAAAAGCCCGGATTATAATCGAAATGGGATTAAAAGATTTCCCGCTCGATGGCTCATTGGGTTCGCATTTTTTCCATAATGTTACATCTATGAATGTTGGCTATTTCTCAGTTCCTTATAATTCTCGTGTTGCCTCAGTTGATATCGATGTTTTAAAGAAACAGAAACTTATTGAGGAAAAACAGTTTGTGAAACATGTGCAATTTAACCAACCACTTACTGTTTTGATGAATGGCAGGAAACGGAAAGGATTAATAACTTATTAAAAAACAAGCTATTAATACAAATGTATTTCTTTTAACATCGTATAATCGGAACCTGGCTTATCCACAATTTTAAATCCCATTTTTTTATATAATCTCACAGCTGGATTTTTTTGGTCAACACTTAACGAGATGGCATTATAACCAGCGTGTTTTGCAATTTTGAAAAAGTTAACTAATAATTCTGTCCCAATTCCCTGATTCCTGTATTCACTTTTAATCGCCATTGACATTTCCGGGATATTTTCTGCAACAAAACCATATCCTTTGTTTTCATTACTAAAAATCCTTCCCCAAATTGCCCCAATTGCAATATTATTTAAATAAGCCAAAATTCCAATATCACCTTCTTTTTTCCAATTATCAATGTATTTTGAGATTGCAGGTAAATCAAGAATTTTCCTTGGATAAGGATCTTCACCTTCAGCAACAAATATTGCCTCGTAAAGCATATCCCTTAAAAAAGGTAAATCCTTTTTAGCAGCCTCAGTGAATTTAATACTCATTTTTATAATCAGAATATAATAATCGTTTAAGATTCATCAAATATTAAAAGGAAGATAAACAAATGTGTGCAAATGAAGCTAAAAATAACCTAACAAAATTAGCAATATTTGAAACTGATAAATGGGAGTTTCAAGTTTTTAAAGGGATCAAAAATAATATGAAAGTATCAAAGATTGTATCCTGCTAACCACTTCTCACTGTTTACTATTTACTTTTTACTTTTTCCTAAGCTCTGTTCATCTCATCAAGTGTAGTTTCAACCCTGGCTATATAGTTATCAATTTGTTCAATTTTTTCGAAGCCTACAATCATCATATCCACTGTTCCGAGGCCCAAAACAAATTGAAGTGTATTATTAATTTTTTCACTATCACCGCTGTATTTACCATCGCCAATAACTTTCATTCCTATAACACCTTTTCCTGAATTGTGAAGGTCGGCTATCACTTCAACTACTTCTTTAGGATCTGGTTTATCCATAGCAATTCCATAGGGATTGATACGAACATGAATTACATCAACCCAATCACTTTTAACAGCAGCTTTCATTGCTTCGAGCGAATGAACCGAAACACCATGAGCCCTTATAATTCCCTTAGCTTTCAGATCATCCATAATATCCATTTGGCGCTTTTGCGAATCAGTCCAATCCGCATCAACCATACAATGTATCTGTACAAGGTCTAAATAATCGACATCAAGTTCTTTCCGGAAACGATCTACTACAATATTAGCATCGGGACGTTCAGCATCGGGGATTCCACCTGGGCGAACCCATATTTTTGAGCTGATTGTAAGTTTATCACGATCCATTTTCTGAAGTGCTTCTTTCATCAAGGGGTGTGTACCATAAGTATCAGCACAATCAAAAAACTTAAATCCCCGTTCGTAGGCATGATGGATAGTAGCAATGCTCTTGGTTCTTTCCTGGCGTGTCAAAGCCGAAGTCCGGTTACCTGCATGCACCCCGGTCCCAACACCAACCAACGAAGTTTCAATTCCCGAATTACCCAGTTTTACTATTTGAAGCGGATCGATAGAGCCAAACCGAGTTGCAGTTGCAAACAGAGGATTATTAAAAACAAGGTGAGCTGTACCCATTCCCAGGGCTGCAACAAATTTACGACGGTTCATGCTGAATTTACTCATAGCTTATATTTTTTATCAGGTTTAATATACTGTGGTTCAAAATAAAAACAAAGCTAATTTATAAAAAGTTTAAATAAGTGGTGTTAATTGCTTGTTAATTTGATTAGTTTGTTCATTCCATTTCTCCAGTTACAAAAATTTGAATTAAAAAAAGCTGCCCTTCAAAGCAGCTTGATTATCGTTTATTATTTTCTCTACCTCCTAATGGAACTGGCAGATCGTTTATAAATATCCTGACAATTATAAAGTCGATTAGGTTTTTACAACTTTTGAATGAATTTCAAAATAAGGAAGCAATAAATATTTTTTCCTTCCTCTTAAATAATACTTAATTTGTTTTGAGTAAATATTTATCAATGTTGGCAATAAACATTTTTTTAGTGTCTTCTTTTGTACGGGCAATACCTGCCATCATTACAGGTTTTCCTTCGGTTGGAATATAAAGGAATGCCGGAATGCTACTAACACCAAATACCGATGCCAGCTCCCTTTCCTTTTCGGTGTCAATTTTATAAACCACAACTTTACCAGCATATTCATGCGAAATCTCTTCAAGAATTGGAGAGGCAGTTTTACATGGTCCACACCAATCGGCATAAAAATCAACAATCGCAGGTTTATCTCCGCGGAATTTCCATTCCTGAGGCGAATTAGTATAATCCCATACATTTGCTAGAAACATGTCTTTGGTAAGAAGAACTGATCCTCCTTGTGAAGCACTTCCCTGATTATCAATAACCTTTTCAATTTTTCCTTCGAATCTATTGTTCGAAGTTTTATCACTTGCCTGGCTGGTATTTAAACCACAACTGTATAAACTTAAAACAGCAACTGCCAGTAAATAAATCACTTTTTTCATTGTATATAAATTTTAATTGTTCGTAATTAATTTTTAATTCTACTTCTATTTAACTCTGCTCATTTAGTTTGTTAATATCCAATTCTTCACTTTAAGACGGATGATTAATCTATTCCTTTCAATTTTTAAATATGCAGATATTTAAATATGTGGATTTATGCAAGCAATTGATATGCCAATTTTAAAATTAGAATTTCTGTCAGTTCTTTATGTAAATTATGACAGAATTTTACTTTCACGCAACCTTTTTAATACAAAATTTATCTGAGGAACATATACAAACAATTAAATCAGTAAAAAATATGAAACGTTTTTTTGGAAAAATCATTGCAGCTATATTAGGTATTGCGCTGATTTCCTGCAATGTGGACGAAGGTGGATATTCAATTACTAATATGTGGGTTAGTTTTGGAATTTTTCAGGAAGATGAAAATGCTAATCTGGGTTATTCAATCAAACTTGACAATAATGATTTAATAATCCCAATGTCATCAGATATTTACCTTGGCCAATATGATGACAGCTCAAGGGTTATAGTAAATTATACTGTTTTAGGCGATATTTCAGATACTCTTGACTACAACCAGTATTATGTAAAAATTAATTCAATGCGGGATATTCTTAAGAAAGGAATCCTGGATATTACGCCTGCAATTGAAGACAGTATTGGAAATGATCCGATTATTGTAAAAGACGCCTGGCTTTCAGGCAATTTATTAACTTTTGAATTGAAATATTGGGGCGACCATAAGGTACATTATATTAATTTGATAAAACAACCTGGTGAACTATTACTTGATAATGAACCGATTGCACTTGAATTACGGCATAACGATAACGGTGATTCACACCATCTGCCATATGTTGCCTATGTCTCATTCGATTTATTGGCATTAAAAATAAAAGGTGCTGATTCAACACGCTTTACAGTTACTGCAACTGATTATAGCGATGAAATTTACTCGGAGGATGGAGTTTATATATACGGAGACAACTGATTTCTAATCGGTTTCCCGCCGTTTGAGAGGTGCCTTTTAGGTACCTCTTTTTTTTTATTTACATCAATAATCATTTTCATTTTAAAATGAATAATTTTACTTTTGCTTTTTGAAAGTCATACATAAAAACAATAAAATGAAAAAGTATTTTGTACTGATAATTATTGTAATTTTTATTTCCTGTCAGAATAAAGATCAACAGGAAGAATCGCCAAAATTAAAAGTTGAAAAGCCGGTTATTGAATCGGACATAATGACTCCGGAAGTATTGTGGTCTTTTGGGCGGATTGGAGAACCTTCGGTTTCACCTGATGGGCTTAAGGTTGTTTATGCTGTATCAAATTATAGTATTGAGGAAAACCGAAGTTATCGTGATATATATACCATTCCATCTGATGGTGGAAAATCAAAAAGATTGACAAATACTCCTGAAAATGAGTTTAACATTTTATGGCGTCCTGACGGAGAAAAAATTGCTTATTTGTCTTCGAAATCAGGAAGTATTCAAATTTGGGAAGTAAACCCGGATGGAACAGGGACAAAACAGATTTCAAATATTGAGGGCGGAATATCGGGTTTTAAATACGCTCCTACCCTCGATCGAATTATGTACACCAAAAGTGTAAAACTTGATGAAGATATTCACGATATGTTTCCTGACTTACCACTTGCCAATGCCCGTATTGAGGATGATATAATGTACAGGCACTGGGATAGCTGGCATGATTATACCTATAACCATATTTTTATTTCTGATTATTCTACCGAAGAAGGTGTTGTTTCGGAAGGAATAGATATTATGGAAGGAGAAAAATTTGATTCACCGGATAAACCATTTGGTGGTATTGAACAAATCGATTGGCATCCTGAAGGAACCGAGATTGCTTTTACATGCAAAAAGAAAGTGGGAAAAGAATATGCAATTTCTACTAATACCGATATCTATATTTATAACCTTGAAACAGGCGAAATCAAAAATTTTACCGAATCAATGAAAGGTTACGATCGTAATCCTTTATACTCGCAAGATGGAGAGTATCTGGTTTGGGAAAGCATGAAACGCGATGGTTACGAATCGGATAAAAATAATCTGTATTTAGCCAATCTCATAAAGGGAGGTTACATTAACCTTACCAGTGGATTTGCTGGAAATGTAGGTGCATTAAAATGGAGCAGAACTTCATACCGAAGTATTTATTTCATCAGCAATGATAAAGGAACAGATGAAATTTATAGGACCAATGTATTTTCAGGAGAAATTCTTAAAGT
>JABMQB010000634.1 GCA_013203525.1 Mariniphaga sp. | reverse complement strand
TATTTCTTCAAAGATAACAGTATTTAAAAAAAATGATAATTTCAATAAAGAATTACTATTCGACAGATTATAGTATCGGATTAAAATATTAATCTATTCTAAATTATTACCTGACTGAACGATATGGAATAAATTAATCTGCCTAAAGTTTCTAATTTTACTAAAAAAACCAAAAATGCAGGAATTTTCTATTTGTGCTGTTTCAGGAATCAATATTTTAATTGCATTAATATATTGCCGGCAATTGATTAAAAAACAAATCAAACCAGCACTGGCAATGTGGGTATTTTTTTCAATAGCAGTTGCAATGAGTTTGATTACATATTTAAAAAACGACGATTACAATTTTCTTGATAATATTCTTAATACTACCGATCTTATATTGGTAATAACTGTATCGATTGCCATTGCAATTTTTGGAGATAAAAGCACAAAATTTAACCATTTTGATTTGGGATGTTTAACAGCGGTAGCAGCTATTGTTATATTCTGGATAATAACACAGCAACACTGGATTACCAATATTTTAATACAACTTATTCTAATTATTGCATATTTTCCCGTTGTGCGACGTATGTTATCAGCCAACAAAAATACTGAACCATTCTCGGTTTGGATATTGTTAATGATTGCCCCTGCTATTTCACTGTTATCAAGCAAAGGAATTCTTGCCTCAATTTATGCATTTCGGGCAATCGCCTGCACTGGTCTTTTGCTAGCGTTAATGATCAGAATTGAAATCATGGTAAAGAAAAAACAAAAAATTTAATGGTGTTATAAAATAATTAGTAAGTTTTGTTAGTTTTACCTCCAAGTCAGAATTAAATAAGCATAATATTTTTATATGTTCAGAAACAAACGAGCCTTAATTTTAATAGCAATTATTATTATTGGGATTACTATCCTACGTTTTCAAAGGCACCCTAGAACTATTTCAAATACAATTATTCCTGAACCAAGAATAGATTCCACCCTTATAAACTTAAAAACTAATTTTGAAGCATATGAGACTATTTTTCAGCGTGGAATAAAAAACTGCAGCTGCCCCGGATCGGCCGTAGTTGTTGTTAAAGATACTTCAGTTGTTTTTATAAAAGGATATGGGAATAAGCATGCAAGGACTAAAAATCCCATTGACGAACATACAGTTTTCAGGCTGGGAAGCTTGTCAAAGGGATTCGCTTCTGTAACTGCCGGAATGATGGTCGAACAAGGTTATTTCTCATGGGATGATAAAGTAAAAGATTTTTATCCTGAATTTGAATTAAAATCAAAAGAGCAATCTGAAAGGATTAAAATTCAACACATTTTATCACATACAACCGGACTAATCAGACATGCATATACCAACCTGATAGAAGAAGGATGGAGTATTGATAAAATTGCAGCCATACTGAACGAGGTTGACCTGATTAGTGAAGAAGGAGAAAGTTTTGCATATCAAAATGCTACCTTTTCCTTAATTGAAAAAGTAATTGAATCATCAACAGGAAAGGAGTATAGTGAGATCCTTCAACAGGAATTATTAAGTAAAAGTGGTATGCTGGATGCATCATGTACTTATGAAGGATTAAAACAATCGAAAAATAAATCGCAACCACATGCACTGGTTGCCAGAAATTATATTTACAATAAAACACGGATTACAAAAAAATATTATAACTCAATTTCATCGGGAGGCGTAAATGCTTCAATTACAGATATGGGTAATTGGCTAAAAGTTTTGCTTGGTAACCGACCGGATATAATTAGTAAAGAAACATTGGATAAAATATTCCAACCAGTTATCAGAACCACACATGAAAGGCGGTTTTATGATAATTGGAAAGAAACCTCCAATTCATATTATGCAATGGGATTGCGGGTGCTTGATTTCAACGGTAGGAAAGTTATTTACCATGGAGGTTTTGTTAATGGATACCGAAGTGAAATTGCTATTGATACGGAAAATGGAGTAGCTGTTTGTGCCTTGTTTAATGCATCTTGCGATTATGCCAAATTTGTTGTTCGTGATTTTTTGAATTTTTATGATGCTCAGTTCTTAAATCCGACTGACCAAATAATTGCTAATAATCAAGATTAACAATAGCTCCAAATTATTATTATCCGGGAAATCCAAGGAATTTCTTTTTTTCAATAGGATTTGAATTTTAGTTAGATATCCGCAAAAAAATCATTCCCTTTATCATCGACTATAATGAAAGCCGGAAAATTTTCAACTGTAATTTTTCTAACTGCTTCCATTCCTAATTCAGGAAAATCAACCACCTCAACCGATTTAATGCTATTTTTAGCCAGAATCGCTGCCGGTCCACCAATTGAGCCCAGATAAAATCCTCCATGCTTTTTGCAGGCATCGGTTACTTGCCGAGACCGGTTTCCCTTTGCCAACATTACCATTGAACCACCGTGGCTCTGAAACAAATCAACATATGGATCCATTCGCCCGGCAGTAGTTGGGCCAAAACTTCCTGATGCCATTCCCTTTGGAGTTTTTGCCGGGCCTGCATAATAAACCGGATGTTTTTTAAAATATTCAGGCATTGGATTTCCGGCATCCAATATTTCTTTAATTTTTGCATGGGCAATATCACGGGCAACTATTAGAGTTCCTTTTAAGTTTAGCCTTGTTTTTACCGGGTATTTTGAAAGATCATTCAGAATATCTTCCATTGTTTGATCAAGGTCAATATCAACAGCAGGCAGCATTCCGGGCGCTTGTTTTGGAAGGAACCGAGCCGGATTTTTTTCAAGCTCTTCCAGAAATATCCCATCTTCAGTAATTTTAGCTTTTATATTCCGGTCGGCGCTACAACTAACACCCATACCAACCGGGCACGACGCTGCGTGGCGAGGTAAGCGGATAACACGAACATCGTGTACAAAATATTTTCCACCAAACTGGGCACCAATCCCAACTTCCTGGCAAATCTTTTCAATTTTAGTTTCCCACTCCAAATCGCGGAAAGCCTGTCCTCCTTCATTGCCTTCGGTTGGTAAATTATCGTAATAACCAGCTGATGCTTTTTTAACCGTAGTAAGAGTTGCTTCAGCAGAAGTTCCACCAATAACCAATGCTAAATGATAAGGCGGGCATGCTGATGTACCCAAATCTTTTATTTTTTCCTGAACAAATTTCGAAAGGTTTTCCTCGGTAAGCAATGACTTTGTTTGCTGATAAAGAAATGTTTTATTACCCGATCCACCTCCTTTTGTTACAAATAAAAACTCATAGCTATTTCCCGGTTCAGAATAAATATCAATTTGTGCGGGAAGGTTCGTGCCAGTATTTTTTTCATCAAACATAGTAAAAGGTACGACCTGTGAATATCTTAAATTTTTTTGCCCATAGGTATCAAAGATTCCTTGTGATAAATGTTTTGCATCTGAAACGCCTGTAAAAACATCCTCACCTTTTTTTGCAACAACAATGGCTGTTCCCGTGTCCTGACAGGTTGGAAGTTCGCCGTCAGAAGCTACAACCTGATTCATTATCATGGTGTAAGCAACAAACTTATCGTTATCTGTGGCTTCGGGATCTTCAAGAATTTTTGCCAGCTTTTCCAGGTGTGATGCACGCAAATAAAACGAAACATCAGTAAAAGCTTCCCGTGCAAGCAATTCCAATCCTTCCGGTTCCACTTTTAAAATTTTTCTTCCATCCTGTTCTTTAACCGAAATAAAATCATTGGTTAATAATCTGTATTTGGTTTCATCCTTTAAAATCGGGAAAGGTTTCTGATAAGCAAATTCTGTCATATTCTTATTTTTTTCTTTCGTAATTAAAATAACATCTACCAATAGGCAAATATAAAATTATTACAGAAGCCAAATTAAAATATTCACTTCTGAATAATAATATTTATTAATAATTGACTTCTAATCTCCGGGAACTTCAAAAGCATTATAAATACCAATTTCAGAAATAACCGGGCAAGCCTTAGATACCTGAATATTCAATCTGACCTTTGACGCTGTTACATTTGGAAACCGCAAAATCCGTTTATACCCAATGGTTGTTTCTGAAGCAATTTCCTTCCATTCATTTTCAATAAATGCTTCCAATGTAAACTCCTGAATCCGTTGCCCAAGTTTAATATATTCCTGCATCAGGAACCGGTTAAATTCTGTAGGTTCATCAAAATCAACTGTTAGTGATCCTGTCGTTTGTCCGTCATCAGTTGACCAGTACGTTTCTTTATTTCCATCAAGTAGATTTTCAGCCCTGAAAACTTTAGAATTCCCTCGTATTTCTGAAGCCTTGATTTTTGCACCCTCAACAAGGTTTTCTGCGAAATCAGCTTTGATTGTTTTAGCAAGTTTTAATACCTGTTCCACATCTTTTTCATGAATAAGACCACGAGTATCAACCGGAAAATTTAAAAGAAAAGATGCATTTCGACCTATAGAATTGTAATAAATATCTAATAATTGTGGCAATGTCTTCACTTTATCATCTTGTGCCGGATGGTAATACCAACCCGGACGAATTGAAACATCAACTTCTGCAGGAACCCAGTGGGTACCTCCCTCCTGCCCCTGCTGCAGGAATTTCAGATCGGAGACCAAACCCGGAGCAAAATCTTCTTTATTTAATGTACTCCAGTTTGTTTCACCAGCCCAGCCCTGTTCATTGCCTACCCAACGTACATCGGGACCGGCATCACTAAACATGCAGGCATTGGGTTGTAACTCCCTTACAATTTCTCGGGTATTTTCCCAATCATAATAAATCCGGTTATCAATTTTGCGTTTCTCATTTGCACCTCCATACCATCCTGTGCCACCATTTGCACCATCAAACCAAACTTCAAAAATATCGCCATAATTTGTAAGCAGTTCCCGCAATTGATTTCGGTAATAAGTAATATATTCAGGTGTCCCATAATCAGCATGGTTACGATCCCAGGGCGAAAGATAAAGCCCCATTTTAAGGCCGTATTCATCACACGCTTCTCTTAATTCCTGAACCACATCTCCATTTCCATTTTTCCATGGAGAATTTTTAACTGAGTGCTCGGTATATTCTGAAGGCCATAAACAAAATCCATCGTGATGTTTGGCAGTAAGAATAATTCCTTTCATGCCTGCTTCCTTGCAAACTCTTGCCCATTGCCTACAATCCAAATCAGTGGGATTAAACAGCTCAGGGCTTTCATCACCAAAACCCCATTCCATATCAGAAAAAGTATTCATATTAAAATGAACAAAGGCATAAAATCCCAATTCATGCCAGGCAAGTTGCCGTTCGGAAGGTACAGCACCAATGGGTGAAGGCGGAGGAGTTTGAGAACAACTTACAAGAAAAACAAATGCCAGCAATAAATAAATAAACCGTTTCATTCTAAATCATTTTATTTAATTCAATTTTTAAAAATCCTTTTTTAATTGTGGTCCTTTTTTATTCTTCTTATTATGATATTCAACCAATTGGTCAATTTCAGGCAAACATCTCCCACATGTGGTTCCAGCTCTTGTATATTCCTGAATTTCTGTAGTTGAAGAAGCACCCTTTTTTAATACATCCTTAATTTCGTCTTCCGTAACCAGGCTACATAAACAAACCAATTTGCTTTTCATTTGCTTATAATTGTTTACTTTTTAAGGTAACAAATGGAACTCGCTATATAAACATCCATCTTTGAAATAAAAATTAAACATACTCGTTTCATTATTTATCAGTTTGTAAAATTGTTACTACAATGGTTCGTTTATCACGAGGACCATCAAATTCACAGAGAAAAATATTTTGCCAGGTTGATAAACCCATTTTACCGTTAATTATAGGGATAGTTTCGCTGGGGCCAACAACACCGGCTTTTAAATGTGAATCTCCATTCGCATCCTGGGTATCATGCTCCCAAACTCCGGAAGGGATCAATTTATTAAATAGAGAAACAACATCGTTTTGAACAGAATCATCCCAATTTTCCTGGATCATAATTCCGGCAGTTGCTCCCTGCACGTAAACATTTACAATTCCGGTTCTTATTTTACTCAAATCAACTAATTCCGCAACCTTATGCGTAATATCATATAATCCATTGTGTTTATCGGTACTTATATGAAATGATTGTTGCATCAGGCAGATATCTGGTTTTCAATAAAAATTTTAATACTTCTGTAAAATTCAATAATTTTTTCCGATTTAGGAAGTGTGTTGTAGATTCTTTTGATATATCTTTTTTGTAACAGTATCTGAAAGGATGATTTAAAATTCAAGTCGTATGCCCACGACATCTGAAAAACCTTTAAATCGAGTTCATTTTTTACAATATCTTTTGGTAATTGTTTCTTTTGCAAAATTATTTCTGAAACTTCCTCTGATATTTTATGACTATCAGGAAGTTCCCAGGTTAAAGTATGGTTTGGTTCCTTACTTTTATTTTCGTAATAATCACATAAAACAGCCAAAATATCCAGTTTATCAGCATCGCGAAGTAGGTAAGCCAGTGTTTTCACTTTTTGAGAAAAGCTAAGAGGTACTTTCCATTTATTATGATAGAATATTGCTGTTTGAACCGCTTCTTTATTTTCCTTACCCAAGCCAGCTATAACATTATTTTCACCAAGAACTTCAACCGATAGTGCTGCATGATCAATTGAAACATTATCATTAAAAGTTCCGAATTTCACAAATTGTGAAAACCTTCCAATATCGTGATAAAGCCCGGTTATATATACCAATGATTCCAATTCATTCTCTATTTCAATTAACTCAGCGATAGATCGCATAAGATCAGCCACTCTAAATGAATGGTCTTTTTTGATTTCAAAATTCCTAGTCTGCTCTGAATTAAGGTTTTTGAAAGAATTATAATACGTATCAAAAAAGGAAATATATTGTTGACTGCCTGGTATTTTATTCATATTAAAAATTAAAATGCAAATTTATACTTTTGCTCTAATCAAAATGCAGTTGTTGATAAGTAATAGAATAATTCAATAGTATGATTTTTTAATATATCGGGCAAAAGTATTTGTTCAAGTAAAGTTTTTATATTTTTGTCACGCAAATTTTACCCCTCTGTCAGTTATAAGACTGACATCTCCCCTAAAAATCAGGGGAGACAATAAGGAAACCTCGTGGCAAGCCACTAGGAATTATTTGATTTAACCGGCCCTATAGTTCAATGGATAGAATGTAAGATTCCGGTTCTTATGATCTGGGTTCGAATCCCGGTAGG
>JABMQB010000633.1 GCA_013203525.1 Mariniphaga sp. | reverse complement strand
TGAAGATTTGATCGATATTATATCTTCTTTTTGGATGAATGAATATAAAGTTTATGGTTTCCGGTTTGATTTTACCAAATGATTTTCAAATACTTCTTACGGTCCCTCTGATTGGGGAAGTAATTATGATGCTCCTAGAGTAAATATCCTGAAGCGAATGGTTGATGAAATTTGGGACCGGAATGAAAATGCCATTGTTATTTTTGAACACCTCGCTGATAACTCCGAAGAAAAAGTTTTAGCAGATTATGGTATTTTATTATGGGGGAATATGAATGGTAATTATGGCGAGGCTGCCATGGGTTATAATGAAAATAATAAATCGGACATGAGTTGGGGAGTATATTCCAATCGAAACTGGAATGAACCTAATTTAGTTACATATATGGAAAGCCATGATGAAGAACGTTTGACATATAAATGTATTCAATTTGGCAAAACAGAAGGCAATTATAGTGTAAAACAATTACCGGTTGCTTTGGATCGGATGGCATTAAATTCCGCCTTTTTAATCCCTTTACCCGGGCCAAAAATGATTTGGCAATTTGGTGAACGCGGATACGACCAATCGATAAACAGTTTTGGCGGAAGGTTAAATGAAAAACCTCCTCTGTGGGAATACCTTGATGATGAAAAAAGATTGGAATTATTTAATACAGTTGCAAAATTAAATTTCCTAAAACAAACTTATGAAGAATTTGTTCCTCAAGTATTTACATCAAATTTGGCAGGTGATATAAAATGGTATAAACTTAATACAGGCTCAAATCATGTATTTGTTGTGGGTAATTTTAGTACTCATGAAATAATTGCTTCTGTATCTTTTTCAGTTATGGGGCAGTGGTTTGAATATTTTTCAAAAACAACATTTGATGTTGATGTTCCGCCTCAGAATTTAACACTTGCTCCAGGCGAATTCCGGTTGTATTCCACAAGGCAATTCGAAGATCCACATATAAAAACAGATACAAAAACAATTCAAATCACGGAATTGGGATTTGTTATTTATCCCAATCCCGCATCCGATAAAATTTATATCGAATCAGAGACTCCGTTTAATGAGATTTGTATTTATTCAGTAAGAGGAAAAAAAGTGTTAACCAATAAATATAATTCCGAAAGAAAGACAAATTTAGATATGAATGGTTTTTTACCAGGGCTATATATTATTCGTATTAGCCAAAAAAATAAAGTATTTACGCAAAAGCTCATAATCCGATAAAGTTGGGGTTTAGTTTGGGAAGTTAAGAAGCCGGGGGAATACCTTCGGCTTTTTTTATTAATTTTCGCATAAAAACAATTAAACCTGAAAGCAATGAAAAAGTATCTGCTAACTTTATTAACGTTTTTTATTCTGACTTGTGTACAAGCAAAAGATTATTCTCTTTTATCTCCATCAGAAAATATTGAAGTAATTGTATCAGTAAATGAGCAAACTACATATTCGGTTTTATTAAACGAAATTGAAATTATTTCATCCTCGCCTGTTTCTCTGGAGTTGCAATCAGGTGAAATATTTGGGAGGAATTCAAAAGTAAAAAAATCAAAATCTGTATCTGTGAATGAACAGATAAAACCTGTTGTTCAGCGTAAATATTCAGTTATCGAAAATAATTACAATCAGCTAACATTGACATTTAAGGATTATGCACTTCAATTCAGAGTGTTTGATGAAGGAGTTGCATATCGCTGGATTTCGGAATTAGATGGAACTTATAATGTTGTTAGCGAAGAAGCCACTTTCAATTTTAATGCTAATTACAACATTTGGTTTCCCGAAGAAGAAAGTATGTTTACACACCAGGAGCGGGAATATTTAAGGCTGAAATTGTCCGATGTCGGCGAAGATCGGTTTTGTTCAACAGGGATGCTTGTTGACTGCGGGAATAATACAAAAGTTTACATTTCAGAATCAGATTTAATCAATTATCCGGGAATGTTTCTAAAAGGTATGAAAGATAATTTGTATGGATTAGCCGGAAAGTTTGCTGGAGTTGTTTTAGAAGCTCAACAAAGAGGTGACCGTAATGTAGCACCTACCAAATATGCCGAATATATTGCTGAATGTTTTGGCCCTCGTTCATTTCCATGGAGAGCAATTTTAATTACTGAAAATGATGCTGAGCTTGTTCAATCAGAATTGATCTACAAATTAGGTTCTGAATTAAAAATAGAGAATACTGATTGGATCAAACCCGGCAAAGTTGCCTGGGATTGGTGGAACGCTAACAATATATATGGCGTTGATTTCAAATCGGGAGTAAATACTGAAACATACAAATACTATATTGATTTTGCTTCAGAATATGGCCTTGAGTATATTATTCTCGATGAAGGTTGGTACCATCTCGAAGATATAATGAAAGTAGTTGATGAAATTGATATCAAGGAATTAGTGGCATATGGGAATGAAAAGAATGTTGGAGTAATATTATGGGTTGTTTGGAAGGCCTTAGATGATAAATTAAAGGAAGCTCTTAACCAGTTTGAGGAATGGGGTATCAAAGGTATCAAGATTGATTTTATGCAACGCGATGATCAGTGGATGGTAAGCTTTTATGAAAAAATTGCTCGTGAGTGTGCCAACCGAAAACTATTGGTTGATTATCATGGAGCATATAAACCTACTGGACTTGATCGCGCTTACCCAAATGTAATTTCTTATGAGGGTTTAAAAGGGCTTGAAAATACCAAGTGGTCGAACCTGCCCGACCCGGAACACAATGTAACCTTACCGTTCATTCGTATGGTTGCCGGTCCAATGGATTATACGCCTGGGGCAATGTTAAATGCAACCAAAACAAATTTTCAACAGGTTTTTACCGAACCCATGAGCCCTGGCACTCGTTGTCATCAATTGGCTATGTATGTGGTTTTTGAAAGCCCTTTACAGATGTTGGCTGATAATCCTTCGAATTACTATCGTGAACCTGAATGTATGGAATTCCTTTCACCGGTTCCTTCAGTTTGGGACGATACCAAAGTGTTGGCAGCAAAAGTAAGCGATTATATTGCTGTTGCACGCCGTTCAGGAAATACATGGTACGTTGGAGCAATGACCGACTGGGATGCCCGCTCTCTTGATCTGGATTTGAGTTTTCTGGAAGAAGGGAATTATTCAATGAGAATTTGGAAAGACGGAGTAAATGCTGATAAGCATGCTGGAGATTTTGCACAGGAAAAATTAACTGTAAATTCATCATCAAAAATAAAAGTTGATTTGGCAGCTGGTGGGGGCTGGGCGGCAATAATCAGTAAGGATTGAGGGACTGAATGACTGAATGAGAATGACTGAATTGATATGATTAAATAAATCTTGCTTCACTCATTGCTTTTAGGTTTTCAGGCGGTGTAAGCACTGTTATCTCACATCCAGCTGAAAGGATAAACCGTTCTTTTTTATGTTTTTCAACTAAGTTTTTACAAAGCTGAAATACCTCTTCGTGTGATTTATTCTGAACCAAAACCGGATTAATATTTCCTGCAAGAATTACATTTTCACTTAAAATAGAGCGGGCATGGCTTAAATCAACTTGCCAGTCCAGGTCAAGTATATCAAGGTTAAAGTCGATGTATGAAGGAAGTAAATGATTCGTATCACCACAAATATGTAATTTTATCTTCCCTCCCAAATTATGAATGTAACTAATGAGTTCTTTATGCCGATCTTTCACATATGTATTATAAGTATCCACATCGATTTGCGAACAAACCGCATCGCCCATTCCAATAATTTCGCAACCAGCTTCAATTTGTGCTTTGGCAAAATCTTTGGCAGTAACCATACATTTATCCATTAACCGGTTCGAAAAATCAGGATCCATCATCAACTGCATCATCATGTTTTCCATTCCTGTTAAATCACATGCTTCAGCCAAAGGTCCTTCAATCCAACCTATAATTGGGACATTTCCCTGAGTTTTTTTAGAAAGAAGCTCGCCAGCTTTAATTCGGTCTAAAGTTCGTTCAGCTTTGAATACATCCGGATTTTTTAGGTTTAAAACATCGTCGATGGAATTTATTATCAAGTTTAAACAGCGTGGAACTCCATCAGGTATATATTTAATATTAGCTCCAAATGCACTGGTTTCACGGTATGGGTCAGAAATTAACCCAAGCATATCTAATCCAAATTCATCCATACATTTCAGGTTAGCTTCTACTAAAATTTTGTAATCTGAAGCGAACCTTCCATAATTACTTCCAATGTATTCGGCTGCAAACTGCATCAATATTGGTCGGAACAAAACCTTATTGATTAATGCCCCCTTATTTTTCAGATGGTTGAATTGTTCAGATTTAGTCATTATTGATGGTTTTTTTATATTGATGAAATTACATAAATTACGTCCTATTTCAAATTTGCGAAATACTAATTTAAATCATTTACAATTTTGGTTTTGAAAACATATGAATAAGATAATTATAACCTCACTTCGTGAAGCCGGAAAAATCCTTATGGATCATTTCGGGAAGATTTTGGATTACGATATTAAAGAAAGCCAAAGCAGTATTGTAACTAAAGCCGATATTGCCGCAGAAAAGGAAATAATGCAAATTATTGGTAGTAATTTTCCCGATCATAATACTTTAGGCGAAGAAACAGGTTTTCAGAATAAAGGATCGGAATTTACATGGGTAGTAGATCCACTTGACGGAACATCAAACTTTGCTGTTGGCCTCCCCTGGTTCGGGATTATCATCTGTGTTTTAAAAAATTATGAGCCTCTTATGGCTGGTTGTTATCTGCCCTTTTATAATGAGATTTATTTTGCAGATAAGGGGAAAGGAGCAACTTTGAACGGAAAATCAATTTCTGTTTCAAAAGAATCCAACCTCAAAAATGTGCTTTTTTGTTACGGATTAGATTATTCGGAAGATTTTTCGAAAACAGACAGAGAAGCTAAAATATTTGGTGAATTGGTTAAGAACACCCGTAACCTCAGAACTGCTAATTGCCTGATTGATTTTTGTTATACCGCCGATGGACGAATAGGAGGTTGTATAAATCAGGCAACAAAAATTTGGGACATAGCAGGTCCGGGATTAATAATTAAGGAAGCAGGGGGTTTGTTTACTGACACATTTGGAAAACCTCTGGATTATTCGATTAACGAATCAAATTATAACCGGAATTTTACGGTTGCAGGCGGAAATAAAATTCTTCACAATCAAATTATTGAATTAATTAAAAAAATAAATTGAATGAAAATATTATATATCGGAGGAACAGGGAATATTTCAATTTCAAGTGTTGAACTGGCTTTGAAAGAAGGAATGGAAGTTTATCTTCTTAACAGAGGAAAAAGCCTGATTGAAAAACCAGAGGATGCAATTTCATTAATTGCAGATATTAATAATTCCAATCAGGTAAAAAAGGTTTTACATGGTCATAAATTTGATGTAGTTGTTAATTGGATCGCATATAAACCTGAAGAGGTTCAAAGAGATTATGAACTTTTTAAGGATATTACAAACCAGTATATTTTTATCAGTTCCGCATCGGCGTATCAAAAGGGGCCTTCGCACCCGATCATCACCGAATCTTCTCCTTTATATAATCCTTATTGGGATTACTCACGCGACAAAATAGCTTGCGAAGAATTATGCAATAAGCTTTACCGCGAGAATGATTTTCCAATAACAATTGTACGTCCTTCATTAACATATCGCACAGTTATCCCGGTTGCAATCGGCAGTTGGACTGATTTTACAATTATTGAACGCATCAGGCAGGGGAAACCAATAGTAGTACATGGCGATGGTACTTCGCTGTGGACGATTACTCACTCCGATGATTTTGCAAAAGGATTTAATGGTTTACTTGGGCATCAACAAGCAATTGGGCATAGTTTTCATATTACCTCTGATGAATTGCTTACCTGGAATCAGATTTACGAGGCTGTTGGTGAAGCCGCTGGCGCCAAACCAAATATTGTTCATATTGCTTCCGATTTTATTTGTGAAGTAGGAGATAAAAACGGACAGAGTTGGATGTGGGGAAATTTATGGGGCGATAAAGCGCACAGCGTAATTTTTGATAATACAAAAATAAAAACATTTGTACCCGGATTTGTGGCGACTATTCCTTTTTAAGAAGGATTTAAAAAAACAATAGATTGGTTTGATGCAGATCCAAAAAGGCGGATTATTTCTGAAGAGAATAATAATTTTCTGGATGTTTTAATTGAATCATATCTTAAAAAATAACATTCTTAATTCGATTGATAATAATTGAATATACTTTTTTATTCTTAACAATATAATTATTTGAAGGATAATACATTCCGCGTACTATACAATATTTGTATTATTGTATGATTCATTATTTAAGGCTTTTATATGATCATTTACAGTTTTTAAATATTATTAGATATTTTGTATTTAAAATAAAATAGACTATCTTTTTCACCCTTTTTTAAAATTGGTGTGAAATATGTTTTTATTTAATCCTGATCTTGGAGAAAATTTTATTGGCCGAAAAAATGAAATTAGTTTTTTTATCGAGCAATTTCGTTTGGGGCAAAACGTGGTTTTGACTGCCCCGCGTAGATTTGGAAAAACTTCTATAATATTTGAAATTTTTGAAAGATTAAAAAGCCGAAATTTTTTTACTGCTTATATAGATGTTTTTACAATAACATCTATTAATCAATTTGCTGCAGAAATTGTTGAAGCCGTATTGGACAATATTAACCTTGCCACCGAATTTAGGGAATTTGTTAATAATACCAGTGAGATAAATAAATATCCTGAGTTAAAGAAAGTTATTGATGAATTTGATTTTTTACTTCAGTTTGGCGAAAAATCAATTGATAATTATAAGCTACTTGGCAATTGCATAGATTTTATCGAACAATTTTCGGTTAGGTATAAAAAAAGATTATTATTTGTTTTTGATGAATTTGGCGATTATAAAAAACTCGATGATGGCAAGTTGACTAAACTTTTCAAATCAAAATTTTCAAAACACTTAAATACATCTTATCTTTTTTCAGGGAGTTACGAATCGGTAATGCTTTCTCTGTTCGAAGGAATTAAAACTCCATTTAACCGTTTGGCAAGAAAAATAGAATTGAAAGAAATCGATAAAAGGGTATTAAATCAATTTTATAAAAAGCAATTTGAGCATCATCATATTAATGTGACCGAAAGTTTTATCATAAAAGTACTTGATTTTACAAACGGACATCCTTATTATTCACAACTTGCGTTACAGGAGATGATCGTATATCATCTTATAAATGAGAGATTACCAGGTTTTAATGAGTTGCTGCAGAAGATGATTTATTCAGAAAAAGATTACCTCGAAAAAACCTGGGAAGATATTGCTACCAGCAAACAACTTATTAAAACTGTTTTGGCCATCACAAATGGGAAAGCCGGAGTTTACTCATCTTTAAGAAATTCGAATGTAAATATTTATCGCTCGTTAAAAACACTAACCGGGAATGGAACTTTACTGGTTAATTCTAATAAATCATTCCGACTGAGCGATCCGCTTTTAAATTTGTGGATTAAGCAAAATGTCCACAAGCAAAGTATCAAACTAGAGGAAAATGAGATTTGAGGGGAATATTCTTAAAATGCGGTCGGAGTTAGCCAATCCTGTTAATTATTTTTTACCTGTTGGCGAAAGTGAAGTTCCACTAAACGAATTAATCAGCAAACCCATTTCATTTTTATTTTCAGGAAAAATAAATTGTATTTCTTGTGGTAAACAAACTAAAACATCTTTTGCCCAGGGATTTTGTTATAATTGTCTTCAAACGGCACCTCAAGCTGGCGAATCGGTTTTACGGCCTGAACTTTCTAAAGCTCATCTTAGTATTGCCCGTGATATGGATTGGGCTGAAAAACATGATCTTATTGACCACTATGTTTATCTTGCTTTGTCAAGTGAACTTAAGGTTGGTGTCACCAGGCATCATCAGGTTCCTACCCGATGGATTGACCAGGGAGCAAGTTCTGCTGTAATTTTGGCAAAAACTCCAAACCGGCATATTGCTGGAATCATTGAAGTGTGGTTAAAAAAAATCTTAACTGATAAAACCAATTGGAGGGCAATGCTTAAAAATGAAATAGCCAAAGGAATTGATATTTTGAAAGAAAAATCTGAGGTTTTTAAGAATTTGCCTGCAGAACTTCAAAAATACTATTCTGAAGAAAATAAAGTTACTCAAATTAATTATCCTGTTTCCCGGTTTCCTGAAAAAATAAAAAGCCTTTCATTTGACAAACAGCCTGAAATATCAGGAAGTTTAGTAGGAGTTAAAGGGCAGTATTTAATTTTTGAGGACGATTCTGTTTTAAATATCAGGAAACATAACGGTTATTATCTTGAAGTTAATTATTGATCTTTTAATAAACTGCACCATCAATTATTTCTCTTATTGATTTTTTGTGTTTTACTTTGAAACAAATGGTTGAATTATGCTGTTTTATTATTTTTATATAATACTACAATTTGAAAGAATATGAAAAGGAAAAAATTACCTTTTTCTAAAGAGCAAATAAATATAATAACTGAAAATTACCCTACACCATTTCATATATATGAGGAAAAGGGGATGGTTGAATATGCTGAAAAATTTAACAATGCTTTTTCCTGGAATCAGGGATTTAAAGAGTATTATGCCATTAAAGCTGCTCCAAATCCATATCTGATGAAAATATTAAGGAACCTTGATTTTGGTATCGATTGTAGTTCATTGACAGAATTGGTATTTGCAGAAAAAATGGGGATGAGCGGTGCTGAAATAATGTTTACTTCAAACGATACAACGGCTGCGGAGTTTCAGAAAGCAATTGAATTGGGAGCTATAATAAACCTCGATGATATTTCACATATTGATTTTCTTGAAAAACAGGCAGGTTTACCTGAGTTGGTTTGTTTTAGATATAACCCTGGGGCATTAAAAGATGGAAATATTATCATCGGAAATCCCGAGGATTCAAAGTACGGATTTACCCGTGAGCAACTATTCGACGGTTATAAAATATTAAAAGAAAAAGGTGTAAAACGATTTGGTATTCATACCATGGTTGCTTCGAACGAACTCGATCCGGATTATTTTGTGGAAACTGCGGAAATTATTTTTGAATTAATTGCTGAACTTTCAGAAAAACTGGATATCAGTTTTGAGTTTGCAAATTTAGGTGGAGGAATTGGAATTCCATATAAAAGCGAGCATAAGCAAGTTGATCTGGAATACATGAGCAAGGGAATAAAAAATCTTTACAATAAAATTATAACCGGGAATGGTTTAAAACCACTCAAACTATTCTTTGAATCTGGCCGCGCAATTACCGGGCCATTTGGATACCTGGTTTCAACTGTTTTACATATTAAAGAAACATACAAAAAATATATCGGGCTCGATGCCAGTATGCATAACCTGATGAGGCCGGCACTTTATGGTGCCTACCATCATATTACCGTATTAGGAAAAGAAGGAAAAGATTGCAACCAGCTTTACGATGTTACCGGTTCGCTTTGTGAGAACAATGATAAATTTGCAATTAATAGATTATTGCCTGAAACTAAACCTGGCGATTTAGTCGTTATACATGATGCAGGTGCACACGGGCATTCGATGGGGTTTAATTATAACGGCAAATTAAGGTCGGCTGAACTTCTGCTTCGAAAAAATGGCGAAGTTGTGCAAATAAGAAGGGCTGAAACAATAGAAGACCATTTTGCAACTCTTGATTTTAATGCTTTACCCGATTTTGAAGTGTAAAATAGTTAAAGAATAAATAAAAAATATGCCCTGTTTTATATCTTTATAATTCAGGAAAAATAAGGTTATGAGAATCGGATTCGATGCAAAAAGGGCATTTCTCAATCAGGCAGGACTTGGGAATTATAGCAGGAATACTTTAATTTCTTTAAAAAAACATTTTCCTGAAAACGATTATGTTTTATTTACTCCGGAAATTAGAAAAGGAATTTTTCCGGAACAGTCTGATTTTGATGTGTATTCACCAGATAGTCCGGCATCAAAAATCTTTAAATCATTATGGCGTAGTTTTTCTTTATCAGGGATGCTTAAAAAGCAAGAAATAGATTTGTTTCATGGCTTGACTCATGAGCTACCTTCTGGTATTCATAAAACAGGAGTGAAGTCGGTTGTAACTATTCATGACCTGATTTTTTTGCGTTATCCGCAGTATTATAAATCAATCGATCGGAAGATTTATTTACAAAAAATAAAATATGCCTGCGATGTAACCAACCGGATTGTTGCTATAAGCAACCAAACCCGTGATGATATTATTCATTTTCTTGATATTGATCCATCAAAAATTGATGTTGTTTTTCAGGGAATTTCTCCACGGTTTTATTCGAATGAAGAGGCAGATTTTTCAGTTTTGAAAAGAAAATATAATTTGCCCGATCGGTATATATTATCAGTTGGAACTATCGAATTAAGAAAAAATCAAATGAATATCTTGAAAGGGATGTTGTCGTCAAATATAAATATTCCACTGGTTCTTGTAGGAAAACCTACACAATATGCAATTAAGCTTTCAGAATTTGCCTCAAAAAATGGCATGGAACGAAATGTAATTATTTTGAATGAGGTTTCTGATGAAGAATTACCCAGCCTTTACCAAAATGCCCAGATGCTTGTTTACATCTCAGAATTTGAAGGTTTTGGGCTTCCCATAATTGAAGCAATGGCATCAGGTTGCCCGGTCCTGACCTCGAATAAATCGTGTATGCCTGAAACTGGTGCCGATGCTGCAAAGTATTGTGATCCATTAAATATTGAAGAAGTTGGTGAATTAATGAGTAATATTTTGAATAATGAAAAACTGAGAAATCAGCTTATTGAAAAAGGGAAAAAGCGTGCTCAGGAATTTACTTACGAAAAAACATCAGCAGCACTGTTTGAAATATATAATAAAGTTTTTGGAAATGGTTGATGATATAAAGAATGCTCTTGAAGTATTAAAAAAAGGAGGTATTATTTTGTATCCTACCGATACAATTTGGGGGATAGGGTGTGATGCAACCAATATCGATGCAGTTGGCAGAATTTATAAAATTAAACAACGAGTTGATTCAAAAAGCATGTTGGTTTTAATGGAGAATCCGGCATTGCTTGATCGCTATGTTGAAGATGTTCCGGAGGTTGCCTGGGATCTTGTAGAGATTTCTATAACTCCTTTAACGGTAATATATCCGGGAGCCAGAAACCTGGCTCAAAATTTAATTGCATCGGATGGTAGTATTGGGATTAGGTTTACAAAAGAAGAGTTTACTACCAAATTATTACAAAGATTTCGAAGGCCACTGGTTTCAACTTCGGCAAATATTAGTGGGCAAAAGCCTCCGGCTTATTTTGATCAAATATCAACAGAAATTAAAGAAACGGTTGATTATGTAGTCAGTTACAGACAAGGTGATCATACCCCGGCAAGTCCATCTAGTATTATAAAACTGGAGGCAGGTGGTAAAATTGAAATTATCAGGAAATAAAAAAGGCTACCCGGTATGAGCAACCTTTATAATAAATAATATTCATTTATCTTATCTTCTTAACCGAACCAGAACCGGCTATAGAAGAATCAACATCCGGATTGCCACTATATTGCACATCTCCCGATCCTGCAACCCTTACATCAAGGTTGTCTGTAGCAAAAACTCTGGAATTCCCTGACCCGGAGACTTTTACTCTCACATTTTCTGCTTCAAAACCAGAAGTATTAATATTTCCTGATCCTGAAATTGAAATTGTCAATTCATCGGCAACTCCACCGTCTTCAATTTCAATATCACCTGAACCTGAAATGGAGGCTTTAATCCTGTCGGCTTTTAAATCGGAAATTTGAATATCTCCACTACCGCTGATAGCTAAATTAAGAGAGTTTGTTTCAATTTCATCGTTGGCAATAATATTGCCTGAACCTGAAATAGCTAAACCTTCAATTTCACGTACTGTAATGTGAATTTCAATTTCACCTGGTTTAAAATTTCTCCAGAAAAATCTTTCATTTTCAAATTTAATAATAAGCTCCCCGCCTTTTACTTCCGTAATTATTTTTTCGAGGGTCGAAGATTTTGCTTCAATTTCGACACTTTGTGAGTTTCCTTGTTGAAGATAAAGCTTACCTGGCACTCTTAATGATATTTCAGAAAAGGAAGAGACATCTCTTTTTTCGTCTTCGGCAACTGCCTGATTTGTAATAAGAATTCCCGATAATAGGATAATAAAAGCAAATAGTTTTGTTTTCATGATTTTTAAGATTAATGCATTAATAAGAGTTAAGACGCATAATTATTGAAGAAGTTGCACAATTTTAGAAAAAATTATTCCTTTGAATGAAAATATGTGTAAAATGGACTTCAATTATAAAATTCCAATTCAGATTCGATTTAACGATATTGATATTGTTGGGCATGTAAATAATGCTGTTTATCAGGAATATTTTGACTGGGCAAGGGTTGAATATTTTAAAGATTGTTTCAAACAAAAAATTGACTGGCAAAAAGAAGGGTTTGTTATTGCAAGTATCCAGATTGATTTTTTTAGCCCGGTTTATTTGGATGATATTATTTCGGTTGTTACTAAGGTTGAAAGCATAAGTGAAAAAAGCCTTAATATGGTACAATTGGTTTTGAAAGAAGGTATTGAAGATCCGGTTGCTCTGGGTCGGACAGTGATGGTCAGTTTTGATTATTCAAAAAAAGAATCGATAGAACTTCCTGAAGAATGGAAGGATTTGCTTGAATCTTTTGAAGGGAAAAAGCTGAATTAGAATTTATTCCAGATTTAACAAACCTTCGGAAATCTTCATTTGCAGGATTTTATTTTCAGTATCGTATTTTTCAATCAGGTTTTCATTATATGGAATCAGGATTTTTCCCCCATTTGAGTCAACTGTTAAAACAATATTACCTGAAAAATCATCAAGTTCAATAATTATTCCTAAATCTATTTTTTCAGAATTATATAATTGAAAACCTATTAAACTGTTTGACTCTGAATCTTTTTTAATTGGAATAATATTTTCTTTTTTGAGATAGACCTCATATCCCACATATTCACGTGCTTTTTCATTTGTTTCAATCCATTTGAATTTTACCAATGCCTGTTTTGCCGATTTTAATATAAGCTCATCGTTTTCAATAAAAAAAGGCACAAGCAATCCGTCGATTTTAACAAAAAGTGTCCGGGCAACTTCAAGCGATTCTTCGAATTCATCTTCAAAAAAAAGATACATTTTTCCAAACACTCCATGTGGTTTTCGAAGATATCCGATTTTTTTGCACTCGATTATAGGAATGGTTTCCATGATAACAAAGATAGGTAATTAGTGTTAATCAGAATTAAAAAAGCCATCAGCTTGCTAGCTGATGGCTCAGTGTATTTTTAGCAGGTCAAATAAAATAACCTTTGGCAAAATTATTCTTTGGCCTGGGTTTTATCTTCTGCTTTTTTCTCTTCGGCAGTTTCTTTGGCTGGTTCTACATCAGCTACAGGTTCTTCAACCGGAGTTTCAACTTCTGCAACAACAGTAGGTTCTTCATTTGGAGCTTCTACTTTAGTCACAGGTTCTTCAACTGGAGCCTCAACTTCAGTCACAGGTTCTTCAGCTGGAGCTTCAACTTCTGCAACTGGTTCTTCAGCCGGAGCTTCAACTTCAGCTACAATTTCAGCCTGTGCTTCGGCTTTTGCTTCAGCTCTGGCTGCTTCAGCTTCAGCAGCAAGTTTAGAATCTCTGGCAGCAATTGCAGTTGACCTTTCATCTTTAATTTTTGTTTCAGCTTCAAGTTGTTTATTCAGGGCTGATTCAACTTGACCTGCCAATCGGTCTTTTTTAGCCTGAATCTTAGCATCTTTTTCTGCTAACCAGGCATCAAAGCGTTTTTCAGCTTCTTCTTCGCTGAAAGCGCCTTTTTTAACTCCACCTAAAAGGTGGTTTTTAAATATCACACCTTTATAAGACAAAATTGCCTTGGTGGTGTCAGTAGGTTGAGCGCCTTTTTGCAGCCAGTCTAAGGCTTTGTCAAAATCGAGATCTATCGTAGCAGGATTTGTGTTGGGATTATATGATCCAATCCTTTCAATGTACCTGCCATCTCGTGGCGCCCTGCTATCAGCTACCACAATGTGGTAGTAAGCATAACGTTTACGGCCGTGCCGTGCTAATCTGATTTTTGCTGGCATAAAATCTGTTTAAAATTTGAAAAATGTGGCGCAAATATAGCATATTTATTTAGAACAGAAATATAATCAACCTACTTTATATTACAATTCATTATATATTTGCGGAGCTTAAGCAACCTTTTATTATTTGTTGTATCTAACTGTTTAAAGTTATACATTCTAATTATGAAGAATATTCTTAAAATAATATCAATATTAGTAGTGGCTGCTTTGTTTTTAAATACCTCATGCAAAGTTGGAGAATTTAATCCAGGTGCTCAAGGCGATGCCCGTATTATTACATTAGTTACACCGAATGACACTCTTTTTGGATTGGGTTTATATGCATATACAACCGGTCAGTTTTATAGTGTATCTGCCTATTATACGGGAGCAACTTCAGGAGTATATAATCTTGAGCCTTTTAATAATTCAACGTATGATTATTATTATGAAACACCTATTGAAGAAATGACAGGTGAACTTCCAGACGCCGGTGAATATATTTTTGATGTTGAGTTTAAAGAGGGCGAATTTAAAACTGTTTCTGATTATTTGACAGATGAATTTGTTTTACCTCCATTTATTACCCTTTGTGAATTTAATACCGATATTGATCGAATTGCAATAAGCTGGGCCAATATTGTTGATGAAGGTTTATTAAAGTTTAATGTGTATAACCAACAACGGGAATTGCTTTATGCAAGTTCTTCCATCGACAAATCGGCTATTATTTTTACTTTTGGTTATAACAGCAATACCTGGGAAATAGAGGAATCCCCGGAAGTTGGTGAAGAACTTATTTTAGAGATTGTTTTTTATACATTTGAATTAATTAATGGAGGCGCTTTAAATACTCAGGCTGTAGGGATTATTGAAAAAACAATTACATGGGGTGGTTAATCCTGACGATATTACTTAAAATTAAATAAATATTTTTCAAAAGGTGTAAGTGTTATTTCACTTTGCCTGGATTTTTCTTTACAAACTCTTCCCAGTTTTTATATTCTTTTTTGCGACTTGGTTTGCTCATTTGAATAAAATGGCATATTGCTACCGCTATTGCATCTGTTGTGTCAAGATCTTTCGGAAGTTCTTCTAATCCATATACTTTTTGAAGGAAGTAAGCAACTTGTTCTTTGGCAGCCCTTCCCATTCCTGTAATCGCTTCTTTAACCTTTAACGGCGCATATTCATACACCGGAAGATCACGGTATAAGGCAGCAGCCATAATAGCTCCCTGTGCACGACCCAATTTTAACATTACCTGTACATTTTTACCGTAAAACGGAGCTTCAATTGCTAAAACATCGGGTTTGTAATTATCTACTAAATGAAGTGTTTTTTCATGCAGGAATTTTATTCGTTGATAATGGTCTTTATATTTTCCCGGAGTTAGAACCCCCATTTGAATAATAATCGGTTTTTTATCCCTGATTTCAACCAGGCCATAACCGGTAATCTGTGTCCCGGGGTCAATCCCAAGTATTTTAGTATTCTTTTTATCCATCTAATTAGCTGGGTTTTTTGATAATTTGTTGAAGTAAAATTCCTCCAACAATAAAAACCAGTCCAATAAATGTAGTTATGAAAATGGTTTCTTTCAAAAATAAATGGATAAAAATTAACGAAATAAATGGAGCTATAAATACCAGGTTTCCAATTTTTGCATTGTTACTACTAAGTTTCATAGCATTCAGCCAAAGTACATAAGTTATACCTACCTCAAAAATTCCGGTATAAATAGCAGCCACTAATGGAATTCCTTTTGGGAAGTTAAAATCGGAAAAAATTAATACTGTACCGGTGAGAAATATAAACCCGAAAATAAATCCTGTTAATAACTTTACTACCTCATCACGTTTATCTTTTACATTCAAAATCCAGTAAAACGACCACATAATAGAAGTAAACAATGCCAGCCCCACTCCCAATTTGTTGATATTTCTGAATCCATCGATACTACCTTGCGATGAAATAAAAATTACTCCGATAAAACTTATTCCTAAAGCCACGAAGTTTATCCAGCGTATTTTTTGTTGTAACATAGGAATCGATAGTAAGGTAAGAACAATTGGCCAAACCATATTTAGTGGCTGTGCTACCTGAGCTGGCAGTAATGAATAGGCTTTAAATAGAATTACGTAATAAATAACCGGATTTAAAGCACCAAGTAAAGCAGAGAAAATTAATTGTTTTTTGGTTTGAGAAAAAAATAGTGGGAGTTTTTTCTGAATTAATAAAATGAAAAAAAGAATTACAACCGATACTCCTGAAGCTACAAAAATTAGCTGAAATACGTCGAATTCTTTTAAGGCAAGTTTAAATGCTGTTGCAACCGTCGACCAGAAAAAAACAGCCAATCCGGCAAACAAATATGAACGATTTATAGAATTCATTATGGATTTATTCCATTAAAGAATCGATACTCGTTTTCTTCAATAGTTTCGTCTTCTAACTTATCCCCCCTCAATTCACGGAAGCGTTTTCTTGATTCTACAATATATATACTTCCAGGATGGATAACCAACATATTATTGTATAGCTCCTGGGCTTTTTCGGTGTCTTTTAAATAATAATGGTAAGTATCAGCCAAAAGGAAAAGAGCATCATCCGCTAACGTTTCATAAGAAAAACCGGTTATTATTTTTTCAAGGTTAGCGGTAGCTTCAAGGTAATTGGCGGTCTTAATATTTATTTTTGCTTTTCGGTATAAAATATCATCGATAAGCGAATGGTATGGATACAAACTTTCAAGCGAATCTAATGTTGCCATTGCAAGTGTGTCTTCATTCCTGAAAAACTGAAAGTCAGCCCGGGCAAACATTTGTAAGGGTATTTCAGTTGTATCAAGGTTTAAATTATTTCCTATTAACAACGATAATTCAAAAGCATCGTTTGAAGTAAGTTTTGAGGTACTTGCTTTAATAACATCAAGTTGAGCTTGCGCCCAATCAAAATTACCAAGGTAATAACTTAACCTTGCTTTTTTAAGCTTTGCCTGGTTGCCCAGTTCGTTTTCTTTATTTGCTTCAATAACCTGCGAATAAATCAAAGTAGCTTCCCATGGGTCATCGGCATAAACATAAATATCAGCAAGTTCAGTTTTAAGTACACCAATATGTTCAGGTGTTAATCCTCTTATTCTAATTCCTTTTTCTAATTCATTGATTGCACTATCGGGCCGATTCAGATAAAAAGCCATTAAATGTGCATATTCCTTAATCATCCGGTATGTAATGGGCATATAATTTAAAAATTCTATTCCGGTTTTAAAATTTTCTGCTAGTTCATAACCTTGTTCGATATTTGAAAAACTACTTTCTTCAAATATTAAATATGAAACCTGAAGGTTTTGAATAAAACTCTGCAAATAGAATGGATTTTCTTCACCTTTTGCCATTAAATATTCGTAAGCCCTTCTGGCATTTTCATAGTCACGATTATTCACTGCCATGTTAGCCAGGTTCGATATTTTAGGATCTTCGGTTCCGGTACGCCTGTCTAAAGCAATAGTTTGGCGAAGTGCACCAGCGAAGTTTTGTTCCTGTAAAAGGAACCATATATAAAGTTGGTTGTATACAATTAAATTTGGATTAGCCTGGATACGCTTAAGTACTTTATTCCGAAACCTGCTTTTTAATTCATCGGCAACATCAAGGCTCAGTGCATTGCTTATTCTTGCCTGAATCTGAGCTAATCTTTTTTCATCGGTAACAATAAAATCGAGGAATTCTTCCATCATCTCATCAAATTCCCTTAAATAATAATGTGCATTGCCAAGCTCCCAGCTAAATTGTTGGGCAGGTAATTTTTTCCTTCCCGTTAAATAAATATTTTTTGCATATTCATATTCTTTCCATTGAATAAAAAGATTAGCTGTATTTAAGTAGCTAATCCTGTTATTTGGGATTGATTTTACTGCCTGGTCAAATTTTGTGACAGATTCTTCGTCTCTGTTTTGAACTTTAAGTAAATAACCCCAATGCACATAAAGTTCGGATTCAGAAAACCTTTTTCTTTTTAAATCGTTTTTAATTTCATTTTCTACTTCATCAAATTGTTTAAGTTGTATCAGGCTTGTTAAATAAAGTTTAAAATAATGCTTACTACTTGCTGCTGATATTACTTCTTTAAGAAGAGGCGCTGCTTTTTCATAATCTTTTTCATTATAATATTTTACAGCAAGTTGAATATTTAACTGCCTTTGATTAACCTTTTTTACTTGTGCATTTGAAATACTAACAATAATCAGTATCGATATGATGAGTAAAATTTTCTTCATAATTATATTATTCAACAGTTACAAAAATATAACTCTTATTTTAAGAAAGGATTGTATGGGGTAATATGTTTATTAAATCTTAAAAAATTGCATTTAAATGAAAAGTAAAAACTAAATTCATTATGAACGATATTAGGTGATTTTCTTTTTAAAAGAATTATTTTTACGCAAAATTTATAAATGTCACACGATCTGAATGAAAGGCAAAGGCTCCCACGGTGGATGAAAATGAAATTACCTAAAGGTGGGAACTATTCAAAGGTTAAGAATCTGGTTGAAAAGCATAATCTCCATACAATATGCACCAGTGGAAATTGCCCAAACATTGGCGAATGCTGGAATAGAGGAACTGCCACTTTTATGATTTTGGGGGATATTTGTACCAGGAATTGCAAATTCTGTGGAGTTAAATCGGGTAAACCACTTCTGCCTGATCCCAAAGAACCGCAACGAATTGCTGAATCAGTAAAAGTAATGGGATTACAACATTGTGTTATTACTTCTGTCGATAGAGATGATTTACCTGATTTAGGCGCAACAATCTGGGCACAAACAATAAAAGAGGTAAAAGAATTAAATCCTGAATTAAAAATAGAAGTGCTTATTCCCGATTTTCAGGGCAGGGAAGAATTAATTCAGAAGGTAATTGATTCTAATCCTGAAGTTATTTCTCATAATTTTGAAACGGTTGAGAACTTAACTTCAAAAATCAGAAGCGCTGCTAAATATCAGCGTAGTTTAAATGTTTTAAGGTTTATCGCAAATTCTGATATAGTTGCCAAATCAGGGATAATGTTGGGTTTGGGCGAAACCCGTGAAGAGATACTGCAAACCATGGATGATCTTTTAGATGTGGGTTGTACCGTTATAACAATTGGGCAATACCTGGCGCCCACATTGCACCATATGCAGGTGGTAGAATATATTCATCCCAATGTTTTTGAAGAATATAAACAAATAGGTTTGGATAAAGGATTTAAGTTTGTTGAAAGCGAGCCATTGGTCAGGTCGTCGTACCGTGCAGAAAACCATATAATGGCTCAAGGTGTTTAAGTTCAGATTTTAAAGTTTTTAAAATGGCATCATTTAATTATATCGATTTAGGGCAGAAAAATTACAAAGAAACCTGGGACTACCAGGAACAATTATTGGCTGAAATTATAGGTGATAAAAGGAAAAAAAAATCACCATCAGCAAAAAATTATTTTCTGTTGGTAGAACATCCACATGTTTATACTCTTGGGAAAAGCGGAGACGAAAAAAATATGCTGATTCATGCTGATTTCCTTAAAAAAATTGACGCAACCTATTATAAAATTAATCGTGGTGGAGATGTAACCTACCACGGTCCGGGGCAAATTGTGGGTTACCCGGTAATCGACCTCGAATATTTTAAAACAGGAGTAAAGCAGTATATCGAAAAAATGGAGGATGCTATTATTGCAACTCTGGCTGAATATGGTTTGGAAGGTGGACGAAAAGAAGGAGCAACGGGTGTTTGGCTCGACTATACTCATAAGGTACGTGCACGAAAAATTTGTGCAATTGGTGTGCGTATTAGCCGTTATGTTACAATGCACGGATTTGCCTTGAATGTAAATACAGATTTGCGTTATTTTAATTATATCAACCCATGTGGATTTGCTACATATAGTG
>JABMQB010000632.1 GCA_013203525.1 Mariniphaga sp. | reverse complement strand
TCGAAACAGTAGCCAACCAATGCTGTTTAAACTCTGCTTCGGTATAATCAACTTTGCCAAAAGCCGGATCGGCAACATAAACTTTCCCTTTGCTGGCTTTATATAAAACAACAAAATGATCCTGGTCCCAATGTACCACACAAGGAAGTGGTGCCTCTTTTGTAAGTTGCTCCATTGTAATGCGGACACCCATTGAACGAAAACCTACTGCCTCAGCAGCATCGCTGATACCCAACAATGAAACCCCTTCGCGGGAAATATATGATTTCTCACGGAGGTCGTCGATAGTAAAATTTTTGCCATAAAATCTGGCAATCATTCGCAGGCAGGTAGGACCACAGTCCATAGCATCGTGTTGCCTGAAAATCGGGAATCCCGGCATAATAATCTTTTTAACCTAACAAACTTAACAAATCAGGAAGGATATTATGGAGAAATACAATCGGGGAATAAAAGACTTATTAACAAAGTAATTTTGATTACTTATTTAAAAATTAAAAGGCAGAAAACTTAAAAAACATGGTTCGATAAAATTATAAACACCAAAAATGAAACTGATGGGAAAAATCCAAGCATTGAAAACAACCCGGAATATTTTCTTATTCTTTTCTTTTCAGAGGTGAAATAATAAATTCCAATTGGTAATAGAATGATTAAAAAAGTGGATAAAATAAAACCAACAGTTTCATTTATCAAAAATGAAAAACTATAAATTGATTCTTCAAAAAACCAAATTCCGGCAGATATAATGAATCCTGCTAAAATTATAATAAGCAGAAATAAGTTGTTGTTTTTTGATTGGTATTTCATTTTGTAAGTTTTAAATTAAAAACGAGATTATTAAGGCATTTATTATTCAATTTACAAAAAAAACACTTTTATAAAACATATAAAAACTCTCATATTTGATTCATTCGTCCAAGATCAAAAAATCCTGATTCGATCTAAATCCTTTATAAATATAAACGTTCCATAAGGTTTTATAGAATAACGTAACATAACAGAGCTTATTTCAATTAACTATGTATTAAAAAATCAACTTGATTGTTTATAAATTATTACTAATTTTGGTGACCTTTTTTTAAAGTTTTATAGAGCATAAAAATTACACAAAAATATTAACCAGAAAGAAAATAAGTCATTATGAAAGTTTATACAACTGATCAAATCCGCAACATTGCCATAATTGGAAATGCCGGCAGTGGAAAAACCACCCTTGCAGAATCTATGCTGTTTGAGGGTGGAGTTATAAACAGAAGAGGTGAAGTAACCTCAAAAAATACTGTTTCAGATTATAACCAAATTGAACAGGATTTTGGGAATACTGTATTTTCAACATTGTTATACACTGAATACAACAATAAAAAAATAAACATCCTTGATACTCCGGGTATGGACGACCTTTGCGGAGGAGTTGTTTCGTCATTGAATGTTACCGATCTTGGATTACTTTTAATTAATGCAACCAATGGTGTTGAGGCCGGTACTGAAGGAGCTTATCGTCGTGCAGAAACTTCAAATGCACCATTAATTTTTGTTTTTAACCAACTCGACCACGATAATTCAAATTTTGATAAATCACTTGAACAATGCAAAGCATCTTTTGGTAATAAAGTTACCGTAGTACAATATCCATTAGACGCCGGACCTGGCTTTACAGCGATAATTGATGTATTAAAAATGAAGATGTTTAAATATGGTACCGAAGGTGGCAAACCAGAAGTACTTGATATTCCTGCATCAGAAAAAGATAAGGCAGATGAACTTCATAATGAATTAGTTGAAATGGCTGCCGAAAATGAAGAGGCTTTAATGGAACTTTATTTCGATCAAGGATCACTATCAGAAGACGATATGCGAAAGGGTATGAAAATGGGCATGCTTCAACGCGACCTTTATCCGGTTTTTTGTACAGGTGCCAAAAAGAATATGGGAGTTGGAAGGCTATTAGAATTTGTTTCTAATATTGCTCCTGCTCCGAATGAGGTTCCAATGCGAAAAATTATCGATGGGAAAGAAGTAAAAATGGAAGCTGGTGATAAACCAACATTATTTGTTTTCAAAACAACCATTGAATCGCATGTTGGAGAGATCACCTATTTTAAAGTAATGTCAGGAACAATTACAGAAGGCCTTGACCTTATAAATTCGAATACCGGAAACAAAGAACGACTTTCTCAGGTTTTTGTGGCAGCCGGAAAAACCCGTGACAAAGTAGATAAACTGGTAGCCGGTGATTTAGGATGTACTGTAAAACTTAAGGATACAAAATATAATGCTTCTTTATCAGAAAAAGATGCTGACACAAAATTCGAAGAAATTGTATTCCCAACACCGCGTCACACAATTGCTCTTAAGGCAGTGAACGATTCAGATGATGAAAAAGTAGGTGAGGTATTAAATAAATTAAAATTTGAGGATCCAACTTATCTTATTGAATACTCGAAAGAACTAAAACAGTTATTAGTTCACAATCAGGGCGAATATCATTTAAATACATTGAAGTGGTTTTTTGACAATATCCATAAAATTGAAGTCGATCATATTCAGCCAAAAATTCCTTACCGCGAAACCATTACAAAATCTGAACAATCGGATTATCGTCACAAAAAACAATCGGGAGGTGCCGGCCAGTTTGGTGAAGTTCATATGATTATTGAACCTATTATTGAAGGATCGGAACCTAAAAAGATGTTCAATATAAAAGGTAAAGATCAAAAAATTGCTCTCCGCGACGTACAGGAACATCCATTAGCCTGGGGAGGGAAACTTGAATTTGTCAACAGTATTGTTGGAGGTTCTATCGATGCTCGTTTTTTACCTGCTATCCTAAAAGGAATTATGGAAAAAATGGAAGAAGGGCC
>JABMQB010000631.1 GCA_013203525.1 Mariniphaga sp. | reverse complement strand
TTGATGACTTTAGGATAGCTGTTATCAACTTCTTTGAAAATGAGATTTGGAGAAATAAAGAATTTGAAAATATATTAACTGATAATTTCCAAATTATTAAACCCAATTTTTCGAATTCCTATTTGGGTTGAGTATATAATTCCCTCAACCCTTGTTTTAAGTAGATTTTCAACCGATTCAATTTCTTTAATATATGATTCATTTGATGAGGCTATTACAATATAATAACCATGCTTTTTTGCCACAAATTCAATTCCTAAAATTATGGATGAATAGAAATGGGTTACAAGGTCGGGGACAATCACCCCGATCATCCTGGTTTGTTGTTTTAATAAGCCCATTGCCAATGGATTTGGCGAATAATTCCATTCTTTTGCAAGTTTTTGAATTTTTTTTGCAAGCTCGTGGTTTATGTCAGGATGATTTTTTAGGCCCCGTGAAATAGTCGAAATAGACACATTTAATTCCTTAGCTAAATCTTTTAATGAAATGTGTCGTTTACTCATTCGATATTTTCAAAAAGAAAAATACAAATTTACGTAATTCTAAAGTGCAAAAGTCTGCAATCCTCTTTAAAATGTATTCTATTTATAAAATACATTTTAAAATATATTTAACCGTACATGTTCTTCAACATTTTTTTACCACTGCAAAGCATTGCGGAAACCTTTGCAAATTATTAACAACATTTAAGGTAATTGCCATATCAGATTTATTAGTAATATTTGTATGAATAGAAAAATTTATTGAATGAAAAGAATAGTTGTTGCAGGCGCAGGTGGATTTATTGGTGGTCACCTTGCCCGGAAATTGAAAGATATGGGCCACGATGTAAGGGCGGTTGATAAAAAATCCATTACAAAATGGTATCAGGTTCACAAGGACGTAGATAATCTCGTACTTGACCTCAATATTAAAGAAAATTGCTACACCGCTTTAAATGGTTATAATGAAGTCTTCACCCTTGCTCCCGATATGGGCGGAAGGGGTTTTATTGAGAATAACAAAGCCGACTGTATGTTGAGTGTTTTAATTAATACTCACCTTTTAATGGCCGCCCGTGATCTGGGTATTACCCGTTTTTTTTATGCTTCATCGGCTTGTGTTTATAATGCAGAAAAACAAACAGATATAGATAATCCCGGATTAAAAGAAGAAGATGCATATCCTGCATTGGCAGAAGATGGTTACGGATGGGAAAAACTTTTTTCAGAAAGGATGTGCCGGCATTTTATGGAAGATTATGGGCTTACAACACGTGTTGCACGTTTCCACAATGTTTATGGCCCATTTGGGACATACGATGGAGGCAGGGAAAAGGCACCTGCTGCAATGTGTCGTAAGGTAATTGACGGAAAACTAAACGAAAAAGATGAAATTAATATCTGGGGCGACGGTGAACAAACCCGTAGTTTTATGTATATCGATGATTGTATTGAAGGAATATTAAAGATTATGTATAGTGATATAATTGAGCCACTTAATCTGGGAAGCGATGAAATGGTTTCAATAAACAGATTGGTTGATATTGTGGAAAATATAGCCGGATACAAATTAAAGCGGACTTATGATCTGAATGCCCCTAAAGGCGTCCGTGGAAGAAATAGTGAAAATACTTTAATTAAACACTATTTAAATTGGGCACCTTCTATCTCATTGGAGCTTGGTATGGAAAAAACATACAACTGGATAAAAGAAGAAATGACTAAGAAAAAATAAATTTAAGTTGGATTAAGGCTATCATTGGAAAAATCCGGGTAGCCTTTTTTTATTTCTAAAAGATTTTATGAATGAAAAAATAGTAATGGTAAGTGGTTGTTATGACCTCTTACACGCCGGGCATATTGCATTTTTAAAAACAGCGGCATCTTATGGGAAAGTACATGTTTATTTAGGGCAGGATAAAAATCTGGAATTGCTTAAAGGTAAGGTACCCTATTTCACTCAAAAAGAGCGCATGTACATGGTTGGGGCACTTAAGTATGTCGAAGAAGCACATATTTCTACCGGATTGGGAATGCTGGATTTTGAGCCCGATATGAAAATTCTTAAGCCTGATATATTTATAGTCAATTCTGATGGTTATACTTCAGGCAAAAAACGTTTGTGTGAAGAAAATGGAGTAGAATTAATAGTATTGGAACGTATTCCTGAGGAAGGATTACCGGCAAGGTCAAGCTCTGATTCTAAAATGGAAACAAAGTTTCCTTACCGGGTTTGTTTAGCGGGTGGCTGGATGGATCAACCATGGGTTTCAGAAAAATATCCGGGTTCAGTTGTCGTGGCTCAAATATGGCCAACCATTGATTTTAACGACCGGTCGGGAATGGCAACCAGTTCACGTAAAGTGGGAATTGAATTATGGGGAGATAAATACCCGGAAGGCAATCCATTAAGGAATGCAGAATTACTTTTTGGGGCCGAAAATCCACCTGGATCGGAATATATTTCGGGTTCCCAGGATCATATTGGATTATTGGTGCCAGGTATTAGCAGGCTTGATTATAATGGAAATTTCTGGCCTGACCATATTGAAACGATTATTGATAATGAAACCTGTAATTGGCTTTCAGGTGTCCTTCATTTTGCGCCTCTGCAACCACGCCCGGAAGGTTACAATCCGATTCTGAAAAAAAACATTGATAAAACTATAGTTAAGGAACTTGGAAAATCAGGAGAGAAATGTTTTGAAGCAATTTCAAAAAAGGATATACAATTGTTAGGTGAATCAATGAAAGAAACTTTTCTGGCTTGGGATAAAATGTTGCCATATACAGTTCCTGACTGGATTATGGAGGAGATGCAAACCAATTATTTTCCCCTATATTCAGGGGCAATTACATCGGGTGCCGGAGGAGGATATGTCATATTTCCTTCTGAAAAAGACGTAGTTGGGACAATTAATGTTAAAATCAGGCACTAATAATTTATTTAAATGTATTCAAACCAGAAAAATATTTTTCGTTGTTTTTGGAATGATAAATTAGAAATAGAATTATGAAAGATTTATTTTGTTTGATTATGGCTGGTGGTTCAGGGACACGTTTCTGGCCCTGGAGTCGGACTGTCAAACCAAAGCAGTTTTTTAAAATATTTAATGATGAATCATTGATTCAATCCACAATCTCCAGATTCTCAACTTTTATTTCCACTGAGAATATTTACATTGTTTCCAATAAATCTCAGTCGGCGGTATTAGAAGGCCAAACATCGATGCTCTATAGAGAAAACCTTATTTACGAGCCTGTTGGTAAAAATACGCTTCCTTGTATCGGTTTAGCCGCTATGTTTGCTGAATTAGAAAATCCTGAAGGGATTATGGTTGTTTCACCTTCAGACCACCACATTCATAATGAAAAGCTTTTTAGCGAAACTATTCATGCTGCAATAATAATTGCATTGGAAAATGAGGGTATTGTCACTATTGGTATCACACCCAATTCACCGGCAACGGGTTATGGTTATATTCAAACAGCTGAAGATATTACAGGAAGGAATTCAATTAAACAATTTAAAATTAAACAGTTTGTTGAAAACCCGACCAAGTCACAGCAACCAGTTACCTTAAAAAGGGAGGATTTTATTGGAACAGCGGTTTATTTATTTTTAAAGTATCGGTATTTCTTGAATCAGTAAAACAATATGCTCCGGAATTATATTATGAATTAAGAAAAATTCAGCAAGAAATAGGGAAACACTCATTTAATGAAACTCTTGATACTGTTTGCCGTGCAGTTGAAAGTGTTTCTGTCGATTACGGAATAATGGAAAAAGCTTCAAATGTTTATTTGGTGGAAGGAAATTTTGAATGGAATGACCTTGGAAGCTGGGAGTCGGTTTATCAAAATGGTTTAAAAGATAAAAACGGAAATGCCAATAATGGTGATGCTATTTTTCTGGATTCTAACAATTCATATGTCCACTCTGAAAATGGGATCGTTGCCGTTGTAGGAATGACGACATTATAGTTGTGCAGGATGGTAACACTACCCTGGTTTGTAAACGTAATAAAGCTGAGGACATTAAAATAATTGTTGAGCAACTTAATAATACAAATAAAAAGCAATACTTGTAATAACTTAAATAAGATACTAAAACCGGATAATATGAGAGTTAAAATTAAAAAGTTTTGTAAAACCTTACATTTAAAAAACAATCCTCAATTAATTGAAGAGTATACGAAAGTACATGCCCCGGGAGCTGTTTGGAATGAAATTACTCAGGGTATGAAAGAAGTTGGCATTCTTGATATGGAAATTTACATACTAAATAACCAGCTTTTTATGATAATGGATACTGTTTCGGATTTTGACCATGATAAAGCAATGAGCGAGTTAGCCAATAAACCCCGGCAATCGGAATGGGAGGCTTATGTCTCAAAATTTCAAAATACATCGGAAGATGCCACTGCCGATGAAAAATGGCAATTAATGAAACGAATCTATAAACTGGATACTTAACTTATAAAAACCTATTTACCATGAAAAATTACATTTTTATCTTGATTTTGTTTGTCTTTTTTATGAGTTGTTCCTCAAATAAGAAAGACATAATCCCTAAATACGAACCGACCTGGGAGTCGTTGGCACAACACAACGAAGAACCACAATGGTTTCAAGATGCTAAATTCGGTATTTATTTCCATTGGGGTGTTTATTCAGTTCCGGCTTTTGGTAGTGAATGGTACCCCCGATCCGTGAATTATGAAGGAGGAAGTGAATATAAATACCATGTTGAAAAATACGGGAATCTCTCGAAATTTGGCTACCATGATTTTGTGCCAATGTTTAAGGCCGAAAATTTTGATGCCAAAGAATGGGCTGATTTATTTGCAAAAGCCGGTGCCAGATTCGCTGGGCCGGTTGCTGAACATCACGATGGATTTTCAATGTGGGCAAGCAAAGTTACACCATGGAATACCTTTGATAAAGGCCCAAAAAGAGATATTACAGGTGAACTTGAAAAAGAAATTAGAGCTAATGGTATGAAACTGATTACTACCTTTCATCATGCCAGGAACCTACAGCGATATAAAGGAAAGGAGGAAGAAGAAATGGCCGGATCAGATAATATTCGAATGAAATTCTGGAACAGCCATTACCCGCTTTTTGAGGGAACTCCTCAGACTCTTGATGACCCGAAGTTAAATTATTTATACGGAAATATTCCTGAAGAAAAATGGCTCGAAGAAGTTTGGTTTGGAAAATTAAAGGAAGTTATCGACAATTATCAGCCCGATATCATTTGGTTTGATTCATGGCTTGATCAAATTCCAGAAGAATACAGGCAAAAATTTTGTGCATATTATTTGAATGAAGCTGAAAAGTTAGGGAAAGAGGTAGTTATTATTCGTAAACAAAATGATTTGCCTTTGGAAACAACCGTAGATGACCTTGAGAAATCACGCAAAAACCGGTTGGAAGAGAAGTCGTGGATGACGGATGAGACTTTGAGCAAAGGAAGTTGGTGTTATACGCAGGATTTGGAAATAAAAGAAACTACAGATGTACTACATGTTTTAATCGATATAGTTAGTAAAAATGGGGTGTTGCTTTTAAATATTTCTCCAATGGCTAATGGTACTATTCCTGAAAACCAACGAAGAGTTTTGCTTGAAATTGGGGAATGGCTGAATAAATATGGAGAAGCTATTTATGAAACACGGCCATGGTATACTTATGGTGAGGGTCCGACAATTGAGCCTGAAGGAAATTTTGAAAATCATCAGGAGTTTTTAAAAATTAAGTATTCTGAAAAAGATATTCGTTATACGACCAAAGGAAAAATAATTTATGCAACGATATTGGGTAATCCGGGAACAAATCAGAAGATTCTTCTTGAAGCTTTTGCAAAAAATAAATTGATTGAGACCATCGAAATTAAAAAGGTATCAATTCCGGGAAATTCATCGGCAATAGATTTTAATATAACAGAAAATGGATTAGTGATTCAAACAAATGATAATCCAGATGATGAAATGGCTGTTGTTTTTAAAATAGAAATCAAATAGTCAGCAAATAATACAATAAATCATTAAATATTTCAGAATGAAAAAATTATTGTTTTTGTTTTCTTTCCTGTTTTTTATGAATTCTGTTGTTTTTGCACAGCAAACACCAATGATGTTTGGCGATACAACCCGTTTAGACCGTCCTTTTGCAAAAGATCCGCATGTGGTTTTTTTTAATGGGAAATACCTGATGTATTACTCAATTCCCGGCACTACCAATCCTGAAGGTATTCCATTAGGATGGGGAGTTGGTGTTGCCCAAAGCAACGATGTAATTAATTGGGAACGGATTGGCGAGGTAAATACCGACTCTGAAGCAACTTACGAAGCTAAAGGTTTTGCTGCACCCTGTGCTTTGGTAATTGATGGGAAAGTCAATCTTTTTTATCAGACCTATGGTAACGGTAAAAACGATGCCATTTGCCATGCCTGGTCAACCGACGGTATTCATTTTACACGGAATAAAACAAATCCGATTTTCCACCCTGATGGTAACTGGAACTGTGGCCGTGCTATCGATGCGGAAGTAATTCATTTTAAGGATAAATATTTCCTTTATTATGCAACCCGCGACCCGGATTTTAAAATACAGATGCAGGGAGTTGCTGCGGCTCCCGGTAATACCAACTTTAATCGTGACGATTGGCAAAATTTATCCAGTGAAGAACCAATGTTAAAACCGGAACTACCCTGGGAACAAGACTGTATTGAGGGAGCTTCTATTATTGAAAAAAACGGGGAGCTATTTATGTTTTATGCAGGAGCTTATAACAATGCACCCCAACAAATAGGTGTCGCAAAAAGTGTTGATGGAGTGAATTGGACTCGCATGTCAAACCTACCTTTTTTATCCAACGGAAAACCCGGTGAATGGAATTCAAGTGAATCGGGGCATCCACATATATTTGCCAATCCCAATGGCAATGACTACTTGTTTTTTCAGGGAAATAACGATATGGGGAAAACATGGTTTATATCAAATGTTAAAATTAATTGGCAAAAAGGAATACCTGAAATTGTATTTTAAATTGTCTAAATTCTATTAATATGAAATGAGTATGAGAATTAATTCACACCAATCGGGAATGGTTAAAACAAGTTGAAAAAAGGATTAAATTTTAAAGGAAACATAAAATGAAATTAAAAATACTGGTTTATATTTTAACCTCATTTTTTTGTGTCGTAACAATTTCTAATGCTCAAATTACTGATCGGCCACGACCGGCAGAATGGGAGAATTTAGTTTATGGTGGCAGGTTTATGGACCGGTTTCTGCCAATGCCCGAACTAGGTAAATTAACAAGCAACACCTGGGGTGCCGAAAATGTCCTTCCCCGTTATATCGATAATGGTATTGAAAGTAAAAAGTGGTCATTTTGGGGTGGTAATATTAAATTAGGAGACGATGGAAAATATCATTTCTTTTTATGTGGTTGGCTCGAAAATTCACCAAGGGGGCACGCCACATGGCCTAATTCAGCAGTTTTTCATGCTGTCTCTGATAATTCGTACGGACCATTTGTTGTTAAGGATACTATTGGGAAAGGACACAATCAGGAAGCTTTTGTATTAAATGATGGAAAATATGTAATCTATGTTATTGATGGATATTATATTGCTAATGATTACAACGGACCATGGGAATATAATAAGTTCGAATTTCTAAACCGCGATCGGCGGATTATTGAGGGCTTATCGAACCTTACCTTTGCTCAGCGTGAAGATGGCTCATATTTAATGGTCTGCCGTGGCGGCGGTGTATGGTTCAGCGAAACAGGAATTTCTTCATATAATCAGGTGACTGAAACAAGGGCTTATCCACCCATTCAGGGAAATTTTGAGGATCCTGTAGTCTGGCGTGATAACATTCAATACAATCTGGTTGTAAATGACTGGCGTGGCCGGATTGCATATTATTTACGGTCAAAAGATGGCATTAACTGGAAAACTGAATCTGGCGAAGCATACTTGCCTGGGGTTGCAAAACATTTAGATGGAAACGTTGAAGATTGGTTTAAATATGAACGTATAAAAGTATTACAAGATCAATACGGACGAGCAACTCAGGCAAATTTTGCTGTAATTGATATTGCTAAAAGAGAAGATAAAAGCAGTGATAACCATAGTTCGAAAAATATTGGAATTCCTGTAACAGTTGGGCGTTTGCTAACTATTTTCGACAAAAAACAAATTTCTTCAACTACAAAAACAATCAAAGTTAAAATTGTTGCCGAACCGGGTTTTAATCCACATGAAGACATCGATATAAATTCTTTACGATTTGGCGATCCTGAAGAAGTAAATTACGGAAATGGAGGTAGTGTACTTAAAACAGAACAATCAGGAAATGATTTAATTGTAACTTTTGATGCAACCGGAAACAAGTTCGCGGAAGATGAATTTGCCGCAAAATTATTGGGTAAAACCTGTAATGGGAAACTTCTTTTTGGATATGCACGTTTGCCGGGAATTCATTTTATTGAACCAATCCTTTCAGCACGATTGCCCGAAATGAAGCCTAACGAAAACGGATTTGACCTAAAAGTTGAAGTTCAAAATTTTGGACAAGTGGTTTCTAAACCAGTAAAGTTAAAAATAGTATATACCAAAGATGAAAAGGAAATTGAAGTTTCAATGGGTAAAATACCAAAACTTAAACCCTATGAAAAAACAACAGTTAATCTGACATGCGAAAAACTTTTTGAGAAAGCAGTTAAATATGACTTTGTGGTGATAATTAATCCGGATAATAAATCAACAGAGTTACATGGAAAACTTACTCCGGTTCAGTAATGGATTGATATTCTTTTGATGTTAAAATAGTTTCAAAGAATTAAAAACAAAATACTAAAAATCTAATTGCCAACATTATGAATCAAATTAAAAGTATTCTTATTCTATTGGCCTTTTTCTTATCTCATTGAGATTTGCTCCTCATTTGTAATTTTTTCACAGTATCTGCATTTCAAGGCAATTGGTTCTTTTGATATTACCTTGAAACATGTTGTAATTGCTTCGTTATTTGTTATGCATTTTGGATTAAAACATTTTACAATACCTTTTATTTTATCAGGTATCTCAACAACCTTTTTTTCAACAACCTCATAATCCTTGATGATATTTAATTTGGCATGTGGTGCAATTAACGCTATTTTATTAATCTCATCATCTTCAAAATATTTGTCCGAAACTTTGATAATTGCTTTATGTCCTAATTTTCCACTGTCGAGGTTTGTTCCGAATGTAATCTGGTTTGTAATTTTATCAAGCCCTAAAATAGTTATAACCTTAAATAAGCTGGTTGCAGGAATATGATCAATTACAGTTCCATTATTAATTGCACTGACTTTCAGCTTTAATTTCTTTTTCATATTATCATCCATGTCTTCAATTATTTAAGGTTCATAGTATGTGCAATAATAGCCTGTCGTGTAAATACGCCGTTGCGGGCCTGCTCGAAATAGTAAGCTTTTTCATTTTTATCGACATCGGTGCTTATTTCGTTAACACGTGGCAGGGGGTGTAATACCCGTACATTGGATTTTGTATTTTTTAGCATCGAATTCTGTAATATATATATGTTCTTTACTTTTTCATATTCAATCGGGTCGGAAAAACGTTCCTTCTGAACCCTGGTCATATAGATAATATCCGCTTCGTTAATTATATCAGTAAATTCTTCATGCTCAAAATACTTTATACCCTTATCTTTCAGATGTAATTTATATGTTTCAGGCATTCGCAGAACTTCAGGAGCAATAAAATTAAAAATCGGATTCTCAAATTCCGACATTGCTTGTAATAGTGAATGCACAGTCCTTCCATATTTTAGGTCGCCAACCATAAAAATATTCAGGTTATCAAAAGTTTTTTGAGTTTTTAGAATTGAGTACATATCAAGCAATGTCTGCGTAGGATGCTGGTTTGCACCGTCGCCGGCGTTTAGAACCGGAACACTTGATACTTCGGCAGCATAGCGGGCAGCACCTTCCAAGGGGTGGCGCATTACAATCAGGTCGGCATAATTGCTCACCATTTTTATAGTATCGTGCAGTGTTTCTCCTTTTGTAGCACTTGAACTATCAGGATCTGCAAAACCAACTATCCTTCCTCCTAATCGGCTGATTGCTGTTTCAAAACTTAGCCTTGTTCGTGTCGATGGTTCAAAAAACAGTGAAGCAACAACTTTTCCTTTTAACACATCCTGGTTTGGCTCATTCTCAAATTCCCTGGCCAATTCCATAATACGAAGGTATTCCTCCTTGGTATAATCAGTGATTGATATTAAATCCTTTTTTTTCATTCTTACTATGTTTTCCTTTTGCCTAAAAAAAAACCAACATTTACAATTGGTAAATATTGGTTTTAATAATTTCAAAAAGTGTTTCTTTTTCGAAATAGTTGAACTATTATATTGTTCAAATAATTATCAATGAAATGCAGGGAAACGGGAAAAATTTTTAGATGTGATCTTCCACATCTTGATAGGAAATTAAGGTCTAAGTGGCATTTCATAATGATTTCAAAATTAATTTAACCAGATATTATTTGCATATTTTAGTCCTGTTAGTTATTAGCAAATTATTAACATGAGATTAATCAGTTTAATGAAGTTATATTAACCCTGTAGATAGCTTTAAATAGTTTTTCAATTCGGATTGCATCCGATTTTCTAACCGCAAACCTGATAATGCATGTTTCTTTAAAATCGGTTTTTATTTGATTTAAGCCTTCATTCTTAATTAATTGCATTACTTCATTCAATTCATTATAAGTAAACTTTATTTCAAACAATGATTCTATTTTCTTTTCTACTACCTTATTATTTTTAATGGCATCGGTTGCAGCATTTTTATATGCATTTATAAGTCCGCTGACTCCCAGCAAAGTTCCACCAAAATACCTGATTACTACAATCAATATATTTGTTAATTTGTTGCTTAATAATTGACCAAGTATTGGTTTTCCTGCAGTTGACGAAGGTTCGCCATCATCGTTAGCCCGAAATCTGATTTCTTCAGTTCCTAAGCGCCAGGCATAACAATGGTGCCGTGCGCTATGGTGCTCCTTTTTTAATTCTGCGAGTATTGCCTTAATCTGATCTTCATTTTTTACCGGATATGCATAGGAAATAAACTTACTTCCTTTATCCTTAAAAATACCTTTGGACTCTAATACTATTGTTTTATAGGTATCTTTCATTTAAGAATATGAAATTAAATAAAGGCTTAAAAATGCAAGAAATATTCCAAGTAAATTTATTTTGCTTAGTTTTTCTTTAAATAGAAAATATCCGGTTATTAATGATAAAACTACTATTACCATATTAATAATGGCAAATACGATTGAACTATCAAGCTTGCTTAAATTAAGAGCTTTAATTAAAAAAAACAGTGATCCGAAATTTGAAATACCCAGCAATATTCCAAACAAAAGGGTAGGGGTATGTATGAAATTTTTAAATGGTATTTTTTTAAATATGGCAGCAATTATTCCTGAAATCAAAGCAACTAAAAATACCAATGATGTAAATTCAGGGGTCTCGTTTTCCGGAATTTTCAGATGTTGAGCAAATTTGACTAAAGTGTCGATAATGCCAGTTCCAAAAAAAATGACAATGGGTAAAACAAAAATGAGGCTTTTGAAATTATTTTTACCTTTTTTGTAGAGGGAAAGAAAAACAGCAACAACTGCTAAAAAAAGGCCTATTGATTTTATTAAGAATATTTCTTCTGAAAAATAAAATATTGAAAACAATACCGGAATTACCATTGACATTTTACTTGCAACTGTTGTAATTGCAATTCCTGCCTTTCTTGAGGATAAGCCAATAATAAAAAACATTCCTGTAAAAAGCAGGCCAACCAGAATTGCGATGTAGGTCCAGGGGTGATATAACAGCGAATTAGCGATTTTAAAATTTAAAAGGAACCCAAATCCAAGGATGCTGGCTGTAAGATAATTGTAGATAATAATACTAAATAGGTTGCATGAAAATTGTTCTGATAACTTGAATGTGATGTATATTGAAGTAGCAAAAATAATGCTTAATGCAAGGTAAATCATACGCCTCAAAAATTCAAAAAAAAAGCAGGTTTTAAACCTGCTTATTACTTACATTTTTAATTTCTTTTCTATATCCTCGACAAATTGCCTGAAATTCTTATCTGTATCCTTTAAGTTTGTTACGGTTTTACATGCATGCAGAACTGTTGCATGGTCTTTATTCCCGATTTGAGCACCAATACTTGCCAATGAATATTTTGTAAGGCTTTTTGAGAAAAACATGGCAATTTGCCTGGCTTGAACAATTTCTCTTTTCCTGGTTTTTGCTTGTAATGATTCAACCGGCATGTTAAAATAGTCGCAAACAACTTTAGAAATATATTCTATTGATAATTCGCGTTTTGAATTTTTAACAAGTTTATTAATTAACTTACTTGCAAGGTCAAGTGTGATTTCTTTTTTATTCAACATCGATTGAGCAAGTAATGACACAAGAGCGCCTTCGAGTTCTCTTACGTTATTACTGATATGCGAAGCAATATATTCCAGAACTTCATCTTCTAATACTAATCCATCTTTATAAACTTTTCGACGAAGTATTTTCATCCTTGTTTCAAAATCAGGCACAATTAAGTCAGCTGTTAAACCCCATTTAAAACGCGATAACAACCTTTGTTCCATTCCTTTTAATTCGATGGGTGGTTTGTCTGAAGTAAGTATTAATTGTTTTCCTGATTGATGCAACTGGTTGAATATATGAAAAAATGTTTCTTGTGTTTTTTCTTTTCCTGCAAACTCATGAACATCATCCAGGATAAGAATATCTATCATTTGATAAAAATTCAGGAAATCATTACGATTATTGTTCCTGGTGGCTTCTGTAAATTGTGTCTGAAATTTATTGGCATTTACATATAATACAACTTTATCAGGGAATTTTTCTTTCGCTTCAATTCCAATTGCCTGGGCAAGATGCGTTTTTCCCAAACCTGAATTACCATAAATCATAAGTGGATTGAAAGCTGTTCCACCGGGATTTTGAGCAACAGCATAACCAGCACTTCGTGCAAGGCGGTTGCAATCTCCTTCAACAAAATTTTCAAAGGTATTGTCAGGTTTTAGTTGAGGATCGATATGTAATTTTTGAATTCCGGGAATAATAAAAGGATTCTTTATTGAAGCTTTTTCATCAGATCTTAAAGGTATTGACAATGGTTTGTTCTCTAATTTGCTACTGCTTACGGTAGGGTATTTTACTGTATATGGAGATTCCTTTTTATTGTTTCCAATAACGACATTATATTCCAACTTAGCACCAACACCAAGTACTTTGCGCAATGTCTTTCTTAATATGTCAATAAATTGTTCCTCAAGGTATTCATAAAAGAATGCACTTGGCACTTGTATGGTTAGTACTCTTTCTTCCAGTTTGACCGGTTCAATCGGTTCAAACCATGTTTTATAACTACTTGATGGTACATTGTCTCTTATAATATTAAGACACTTTTCCCATACAATCCAATGCTCTTTACTCATTTTTTTTAAGCAGGATTAAGAGGTTCGACAAAAAAAATTCCCTAATGGTTTCCCAGAACAAAAGTTGTTAAAAAAAACTATAAAAAAAAATCATTTTGGCCTTGACTTTTTCATTTCTATTCTATTAAATTCTTTATCAGGTATTTAAAAAATGAAAAAACTTATTTTTTTTTAAATAGCTGGTTTTCAGAGTAATATAGCTAATCACCTGATAGCGCGTATAATAG
>JABMQB010000630.1 GCA_013203525.1 Mariniphaga sp. | reverse complement strand
GATAAATGTATGGAATGTGGTGCCTGCGAAATTAATTGTATTACTGATGCCCTGTCGGTTAAACAAGGTGTTGGTTGTGCAACTGCTGTTATTTTTGGATGGTTCAAAGGAGGCGATCCCGATTGTGGTAGTGGTTGTGACGGCCCCGATGCTACACCTACTTGTTGTAATTGATAATTAAAGTATAAAAACATGGATAAAAAATTTATACAAAACCTCAGGGAAATAATACGAATTTTTGACCGAGAAATATTCTTTCAAAACACGGCATCGTGCTGTAACGGGATTAGTTTAACCCAATGCCATACTTTACTGGAAATAGAAAAAAACAGTAAAATTTCAATTTCCGAACTTGCTAATAATCTTTCACTTGATAAAAGTACGGTTAGCCGGACAGTTGAAGGTTTGGTAAATATTAGTTTGGTCGATAGGGTTATTCCCAAGGAAAACAGGCGGAAGGCAATTCTCAACCTTACAGAAAACGGCAGGCAGGTTTGTGGAACCATCAACTACACCAATGACACATATATCGAAAAGTTACTAAAAAATTTTACTTCCAGTGAACGGGAAGAATTTCTCAGGTTATTCAAGAAATTAACTTGCAATATGGCGGAAGTGAGACAAGTAAGCTGTGGTTGTTAATGGTTGTTTTCTTCCTGTCTCATTTTAGAAAATAATTGTCATTTAAAATTTGCACACACTTTTTGATAAAAGACAATAATTGACCCTGTTCTTTTGCAATTTTTACATATAAACGTCCAATTGCTGTTGATAATAAATCAATCTTCATTAATGTAAATAACCCAAGTTAGTAAAACTTTATTGAATTGCGACTCATTTAAATTGAGACCTAATGCTTCATGTTTTAATGATATTTATGATAAATTTTTTATTGGTAAGGTAAATATAAACCTGCTGCCTTTTCCAACTACACTTTCAACCCGTATTTCTCCGTTGTTTTTTTCTATAAATTCTTTGCAAAGTATCAGTCCTAAACCTGATCCTTTTTCTCCTTTTGTTCCCGGAGTTTTATGTTTGCTGTCTATCCTGAATATTTTTCCGACGTTTTCTTGCGATATCCCAACACCGTTATCAATCACTGTAATTTCACAAAAATCGTCTTTTTGTGTTGCCAAAATTGATATATTTCCATTTACATGGGAAAACTTTATTGCATTGGCAAGCAAGTTTCTAAACACTGTGGAGCACATATTAACATCAGCGAAAATACTTATTTCTTCGTGTGATTTTATTTCAATTTTTATGTTCTTTTTGGTATAAGCTCCTTCAAGAAATTTAATCGATTTTCTTATTCTTGTTCGAAAATCAAAAGGCTCCGGATTATACGGTATTAAATTTTCCTGCATTCGGGCCCATGTCAATAAATTTTCAAGTAAATCATTGGCACTCTTTGAGGTATTATAAATGTTATTTAAATGATATTCAACTTTCCCGGCATCCAGTTTTTTAAAGTCAGTTACCAAAACATCTAAAAAGCCAATAATAATATTGAACTGGTTGCCAAGGTCATGGCCAATAATCGAGAATAGCTTATCTTTTGTATGATTCAGCTCATTCAATTTCTGATTTTGTGAAATGATTAAGCGATTCTGTTCCTCTATCTGAAGTGTTCTCTCAAGTACTTTCTGTTCAAGAATCTTTTTATCGTGTTTTAATTTTCTTTCACGCATTTTTATAATAACGACTATCGCCAGAACGATCAAAACAAGGTAAACAGTATAGGCATAAATACTTCTCCACCAGGGAGGTAAAATGACTATGTCAATGCTTATTTCTTCATTATTCCATATGCGGTCATTATTCGAACCTTTCACATTAAAAGTATATTCCCCCGGTTGAAGGCCTGAAAACGGAACAAATTTCCTATTTCCGATATCTAACCATTCTTCAGAAATTCCTTTCATTTGATACACATAGTTATTTTTTTGTGGATTGGTATATTCCAGCGCTGCAAATTCAATGGTGAATGAAGTTACATTATACCTTAAAACAACTTTATCTGATTCTTCAAGATTAATATATTCTCTTGATGTACCTTCTGTTTTATAAAAAGAGGTAAAAACTAAATTGGGTATGTATGGATTTTTAGTAATGGAGTCGGGGTAAAAAGAATTGAAGCCATTCATACCTCCCACTAATATTTCACCATCGTCGCATAAATATGCTGTTCGTAAATTGAATTCAAGGCTTTGTAAACCATCTTCAAGTGTGAAAGTGTGAAAGGTGTTTTGTTCTTCATCAAATTTACATAGTCCTTTACCGGTACCAAACCAGAGATCCTTATTTGCGTCTTTAATAATTTCAAATATGTTATTATTTGGCAAACCATGTTCCTGTGAATAAAATGAAAAAGAGGAATCCTTTTTATTATACACATTCAAATATGTACTGGTGCCAATCCATATTCTGCCTTTGCTATCTTCACAAAGCGATATGATTAAATCATCGCTCAATCCGTTTACTTCTTTCCGGAAATGTTTTATTTCTTTTGTAACCGGGTTGTATACATCTAAGCCGCTAACAGTTGCTATCCATATCAATCCATCAGAATCCTCAAGTATACAATAGACTGAATTTGCACTTAACTGATGATTAATATCCAGTTCTTTCTGAAAAATTTCAACAGCCGATTTTTTTAAATCGATTTTATAAAGCCCATTCTGAGTTCCTATCCAGTAATTAGAAGATTTGTCCTGAATAATCATGTTGATCCGAACCTGATCAAAGGTTGGTAAGGATGGATTTTTGAAATACTCATAGTAAGGAACAAATTTATTGCCTGGCTTATCATAAATGAGTATTCCGTCTCGTGTTCCCAACCAGGTACGATTATCGTTATCCTTAAAAATCACATGGACAAAGTCGTTTGGAATTCTGTGGTTCCCGGTGAGTTGTGTCGAAAAATGTTCAACTTCGTTTGTTTTCCGGTTTACCAGGTTTAATCCGTGTCCCCAGTTTCCTACCCATAAAATATCGTTTTCGTCTTTGTGTAATGATGCAATTACATTTCCCAACAGATTTATTGAGTTTGGTGAATTGCTGTTTCTATAGAGATTAAACTTTTTTTTCTTCAAATCGGTTTTGCTTAATCCATTTAAGGTTCCAATCCAAAGATTTTCTGACATATCAATAATTAGTGATTGTACAAGGTTATAGCAAATATCACTGTTCTCAGATGTGTAGTTTTGAATCATGGGTTTTTCGGATGACTGCGAAAGAACATATAAACCATTGCCTTCGGTACCAAAAAACAGTTTTCCGTTTTTATCTTCCAGAATTGTTCTGATATAACTGTTGTCAAATGAAAAATTTTCAGCCGGATCAAAGGTTAATTGAGATTCTTCAAATAGGTTTTCTTTCGAATTATAATTGAACAATCCTGACGTTGTTCCAACCCACAGCATTCCTTTTTTATCTTTATAGATTGCAGTAGTATTTACATCCTCAATTAAATTACCACTTTTATTTATAAATGAATAGTAGTTGAATTTTTTTGTTTGAAGCGAAAATTCAGCTAATCCTTTTGTTGAGCCTATCCAAATATTGCCATCATTATCTTCCATTACCGGAAGTTTAACATCTTTTACTGCTCTGTCGTATTCCAGGTTACTTTGAAAATGTGAAAAGCTTTTTTTCTTCTGATCATAAATAGAAATAACCGGAGGGGTATTTATTAAAATACTTCCATCTGTCAGGCAAATAACATCATAACAATACCGGGTAATATCATAGGTAAAATTTGTTTGATATTCGATTCGTTCAAATTTGTTTTTTTTAACCAGGTATTTATTTAATCCTCCTTTGGTGCCTATCCATAAATTTCCATTCAAATCTTCTGCAATGGCATAAATCCAATTGTTCGATATTGAATTTGAATCATTGGGATTATAACTATAAATATCAAATGTTTCACCATTAAAACGGTTTAGCCCATTCTGTGTACCCATCCAGATATAACCTCTTGAATCCTGTAATATACAATTAACTACACTTTGCGAAAGGCCATCGTTTATTGAATAATTCGAAAAACTATATTGTTGAGAATAAACGTTGTTTAATAGTATAAAACTGAAAAGTAATATATTGATGGTTCGCTTCATAGTTTCCTGAATTGACAACCAAGCTAGTTATTTTTACTATTTCAGGCAAATATTATTTTTATCCGACTGTTAGTTTACAAGATTTGTTAATTTATTACAATGTTTAGCCAAAGCTCCAACTGGCGGTGTTGCAACAAAGTACTGTGGCTGGATTAGCAGCCCACCCGCATACATATACACTTTATTGTGCGTTCGTGCTTATTTTCATCATCAGTCTTAAATATTTCCGGATATTCATGGCATTACAAAAACTCATAATTTCATTATTAACTATTAGTTTCAATGACATTTCTTATAAAATTTTCATATAGTACTTGTATTTCACCTTTGAAATTTTCATCATTCAAATGAGTTTTCATAAATGCATTAGTATCTTCTTTTTTATCATCGGGTAAAACCAGGCTAACCGGAAATGCCTGACAAAGAATACATTTATCTTTAAGTATGTTTTCTACTTCTTTGAAAACCAAACCGTGTCCGAATTTTTCATCTTTCTTTGCATTAGTACTACCGCAACAAGTAACAAAAATCAATTTATTGATTTTAAAAAAATACTTTTTTATAAAACTACGAAGAGGTGGAATAAACTTACCCATCCATATTGGTCCGCATAAAATTACTTTATCATATTCTTTAATATTGTTTTTCAGGGGCTTGATACCTAAATGAATGTTCATTAAAAACAGAAGAAAAATATTCAGCCGTGGCTTGATTTCTTCTATTTCACATGATAAACTTTTTGAAATTCTTTCGGCTAAGTATTTATTGCTGCCTTTGTTTGAATAATAAACTACAATTGTTTTCATTTTATTTGTATGATATAAATATCCTCAGTCGTCATAGCATGACGCACAACGCCTAAAATATAATGCGTTTTAATGCTTTATATTTTTTTGTTAGCAACTATTTTACCATTTTGTAAAATCTGAATCTGGCCTACTAAATGGTTCAACAATAAACTCTTCAACAATTTTATTGAAGACATCAGGATTTGACGCAGGCGTAAAATGTGTTTCTCCTGGAAGTATACAAAGTTATGCTTTTCTAATGTCCTGATATATTTCAACACTATGTTCTTCTCTAATTACGTCTTTATCACCTGCAATTATTAATACCGGCACTTTAATTTTTGATAAATCAGACTTTGAAATGTTGGGTTGATAGGCCATTAGACCAAGATGTTGTTTTAATAAAATCCATTTTTGAGTTGTGTCATTTGCTTGGATCATAGCTTCAACCTGCTGTTGTGATTTCTTTATATAATTTATTATAAAAGGATATAAAGCAGTGGAGTCTGGGCGCAAATTTGAGCCCATTGTTACTATTTTTTTTACTTTATTAGGGTGATTGATTCCCATTAACAGGCCTATATTTCCACCATCACTCCATCCAATTATATGGACAGAATCGATACTTAATTGATTTGCCAATTCCGCCCAATCCTTTGCAATTTGAATATAGGTCAGAGAGTCTGTGTTTAATTCTGATTTTCCATGCCCTCGGCTGTCTGCAATAATCACCCTGTATTTGCTTTTAAAATAATCTATCTGATTTCCCATCGATTTTATATCACTACCGTTAGCATGAATTAAAAACATAGGTTCTCCTTCTCCATATTCTTCATAATACATCCTAATTCCATTAACATTTGCATATTTCCCAACAGATTCATTATTACCATATGGCGTATCAAAATCAAAATTCATTTGAATTTGAGCATTAGAAATACTACATGTAGTAATGCTAAAAAGCAGAATCAATAGTTTAATTGAATTTTTCATATTATTAAGTTTTAATTGTTGCTAACGTTTGTATATATCCTATTGTTCTTATACCACCAAAATGGTGGTATAAACACCATTGTATATATTTCTTTTGTACAACTCATATTTTAGCCGCCATGCCGCTGTTAACCTCGGCTACCTTTTCGGATCCAAACAGTTGCTCGACCAGCTT
>JABMQB010000629.1 GCA_013203525.1 Mariniphaga sp. | reverse complement strand
ATATAAACCCGAACTAAATATTGATATGCCGAGTTGTTTCGTTCCGAATTTGGATATAACGAAATGTATTTATCAAATGCTTTAATGGTTTCGCTAAAAGGAGAATAAGAAAGTTCGTAGGTAATTTTTGCGTAATTAAACAACGCATCTTCTTTAATTTTGTCATCAAAGTCAAATTCCGAAGCAGCCTCAAAAGCAAACCGTGCTTTTTCCTTATTATCGGTTCGGACATAACAGTCGGCCAAATGATAAAAAGCATTCTGAGCAAGATTATTTTTTCCTTTTGTTGCTTTTTCAAGATAAGGAATTGCCTTTCCAAAATCCTGAATTGTATAATAACTATATCCAAGCAGGTAGTTATCTTCATTCGATTTTGGCCCTCTTGATTTGTGGTACCTCTCAAGGTAAGGGATTGCTTTTTCAAAATCATTTAAATGAAAGTATGAATCTCCTATTATCTTGGCAAGTTCCGGTTGATGCGATTCATCAACATCTTCAATAATCCCTGTTGTATAATCTACAATCTGATCGTATTTTTCCTGTTTGTAAAAAATATGGCTGACATAAAGCGGAATTACTTGTGAATAACTTGGATCGCCATCTAATTTTCTTAATCCATTTAAAGCCGATTCATAATTCTCATTTAGGTAATTAATATGCGCCCAATAATAACTTGCTGGTTTGCTGTAAATATTGTTTGCGTCTTTAATCTCAAAAAATTCGGCGGCAGCTTTTTCGAGGTTTTCTTGTTCCATGTAAGAATAACCTAACTGATAATGAATAAGTACCGATTCTTTTTCATTGAGCGTGCCGGCATCAACCATATTTAAAGTTCGGATTGCCACGCTATAACGGTTTTTGTCGAATTGATAGGACCCAAGGTTGAACCGGGCCTTGTTCATATATGGGCTTTCAGGATAATCGGCGATAAAGTCATTCATTTTTCTGTCGCCATTATTTTGACCCGATTTCAAAAGAGCATAAGCTTTGTAATATTCTGCCTCCGAATAAATTTCTGAATTAGAACCAACTTCTTCCTGTACTTTTTCAAATTGTCGGTAAGAAGCATTAAATTTTTCCTGTCCGAACAATTCTTTGGCAATCCTGATTCTGTCCTGTATATCGGTATAATATTCGGTCTTTTGCCCGAAGCTGATATATGTACACAGAAGCAAGCCTAATGGTATGATTATTAGTCTGATCGTTTTCATGGACTATGAATTTATTTTCTGAACTAAAATAGTAAATCTGATATGGTTAGCTTGTTTAATCACTTTTAACTTCTTAACAAGAAACTGTTTATTACTTTCGTTTATTATCCGGTTGTTCAAAAAAAGTTAGTTTTGTTTATACTTTATATTTGTTAATTATGTCAGCACAACCTATAATCGAATTAACCAATGCCGATATTTTTCAGCGCGAAAACCTTGTTCTTGCCGGAATTAATACAACTATAAACGAAGGAGAATTTGTTTATATTGTTGGAAGAGTAGGGAGTGGGAAATCAAGTTTAATAAAAACCCTGAATGCCGAGCTGCCTTTACAAAACGGAAAAGGTGTGGTTGCCGGATTTGTCCTACATCAGTTAAAAACAAAAGAGCTGGCTTTGTTACGCAGGAAACTGGGTGTTGTTTTTCAGGATTTTAGGCTACTAATCGACCGAACCGTATTTAAAAATTTGGAGTTTGTTTTAAAATCGACCGGATGGAAGCAGGATAAAATAATAAAGGAAAGGATTCAGGAAGTTTTGGAAAGTGTGGGAATGGAGCTATATGCCCATAAAATGCCTCATGAATTATCAGGAGGTGAGCAGCAACGGATTGTTATTGCAAGGGCAATTTTAAATCATCCATTAATTATTCTTGCCGATGAACCAACCGGGAACCTCGATCCTGAAACTTCGGAGGAGATTTTAAACCTGTTAAAAGGGCTAAACCAAAAAGGGATTACCATTGTAATGGCTTCGCATGATTATATATTGATAGGAAAACATCGTGCACGAACGCTCATTTGTGAGAATGCTGGTATTAAGGATACTGCAATGTTTGACGGTAGTGTTGATTTTGAATCGCTGTTGGAGTAGGTTGGAGAATGGTAAATAGTGAACAGTCTCAGTTAACAGTAAATAGTGGATCATTCCTGTATCGAATATCCAGTGATCAGTTTTTCCCCAGATAATCTTTTAACGAAGTACCTATTAAATAACTCCAACCTTCATAAAAACTATTCCATGATAAATCGGGATTGTTTGCAGGGAAGGATTCCAATCCGGAATGGGTAAGTTTTAATGTTGTTGAATTGCCTTCATCTTCCAGTTCAAATGACACATTTGTTTCGCCCTGAATTCCTTTGTATTTCCAACTATACGATAGTTTTTTATATTCATTTACCTCGGTAATTTTACATAAATGTATATATTCCCGTTTGTCGGTCCCGCCTTCAAAACTAAATTTAAAATCAATTTCCAGAGTAAAATCAGGAATGTCGAAATACCATTTTTTCATTTCTTTCGGATCAGTAACAGCTTTCCAAACTTTTAGAAGCGGAACACTAAAACTTTTTTCTATTGTTATAGGCTGGCTATTCATCCAAGTAAATATTAGTTAAAATTACAATCAGGAATTGTATTAATGTACAAATACATTCTATGAAAAAACTATAAACAGATTTATTAAGGAACTTTAAATCAGTGAATTTTTGCTGATTTAAATATAACAGGATAAAAGCGTGCTGTTATTTTATCGGTTTTACTTTGACCGCAGTTGGCCCTTTTTGCCCCATTTCGGTTTCAAAACTAACAAGGTTGCCTTCTTTAATGTCTTCAAGTACATTATTAATGTGTACAAAAACACTTTCCTTGGTTTCCGAATCACGGATAAAACCATAGCCTTTTGAGTCATTAAAAAACGAAACTGTACCTTTTCTTACAGGGTCGGCTTTAATGTTATCACCTTTGGGGATACTAACTTCAATATCGGCTGCAATAACTTTTGTCTTCTTAGTGGGGTCTGGAGGAGTGTTGGAAATCATACCGTTTTCATCGACATATGCTATCATGTCATCAAGGCTTCCACTCTTTTCATTTTCTTTTCGAGCTAACCTTTTTTTTTCTTTTTCTTTCCGTTTTTTTTCTTTTTTATTCCTTACTT
>JABMQB010000628.1 GCA_013203525.1 Mariniphaga sp. | reverse complement strand
CACAACCTGGCTTACGCTTTAGAACTCGATTCTAACAATGATTACGACGAACTGGTACAGGATAATACTTCTATAACTGTAACATACACTTTAACCGACGATAACTAGATTACGGCTAATCTATAATTTCAAAGCCTGTTTGCTACGTGCAAACAGGTTTTTTATTTTAAAAGATTCTCTAATTCCTCTTTTGTAATTTCTCTAAACGGATTATTCGAATTTATAAACTTCTCAGCAAGCGAAGTTTTTTTCATTTGTAGTTGTTGAATTTTTTGTTCTATCGAATCCTCGGTTATAAAACGAAAAACAAAAACATTTTTATCTTGCCCAATTCGGTGAGCACGGCTAATTGCCTGAATTTCTGAAGCCGGATTCCACCAGGGATCAATGATAAATACATAATCGGCTTCAACAAGGTTTAAACCTACTCCACCTGCTTTTAAAGAAATCAGGAATATCCTGTTATTTTCATTTTTCTGAAATTCATTTATTACTTTTTCCCGATTGGTGGTTTTACCGGTTAGCACACTGTATTCCCATCCTTTACTTTCTATTTTTTCTTTCAGCAATTCAAGGTGTTTAACAAACGACGAAAATATTAATACCTTGTGTTTCTCAGCCATCAGGTTTTCAAGAGACCTGAAAATTTCATTAAACTTCCCGGAATCCGATTTTTGAAAATCAAGCATCGAAGGATGGTTTGCCAATTGCCTTAGTTTTGTCAATCCCTGCAATACAACAATTGAAGATTTCTCAATACCCTGCACTTCAATATTTTCAAGTATCGAATTACGAATTTCTGATTTTTTCTTTTCATAAATTTTACGCTGCTTTTTTTCCATATTACAATACCTGGTTTGCTCCATAAGTGGCGGAAGATCACTTGCCACTTCCTCCTTTTTCCGCCTCAAAATAAAAGGGCGAATCATTAATTGTAATTTTTCATGGACATCCTTATCGTTTTTCTTTTCAATGGGGGTAACAAAAAACCGTTTGAAATATGCCTGATTACCCAGCATGCCATTATTCAAAAAATTTATCTGTGACCACAAATCCAAGAGTGAATTTTCTATCGGTGTTCCTGTTAATACCAATCGATAACGGCATTTAAGTTTAACAATCGATTTATAGATTTTTGAAGTAGGATTTTTAATATACTGGCTTTCATCAGCTATCACATAAAAAAACTCAATTTCAGACAGTATATCAATGTCATTCCGAACAGTGCCATAAGTTGTCAAAATCACATCGTAAAATTTTATCGCTTCATTTAGATTAATCGATTTTTTTCGTTGAGAGCCTATATATTTAGAAACCTTTAAAGAGGGTGCAAATTTGTAAATTTCATTTTCCCAGTTGTGAACCAGCGATGTTGGAAGCACAATAATCGAAGCCGGTTGAAATCCTTCATCCTCCGAATCCTTAAATAGTTTAGGTTGAACCTTATTATTTTCAAAATCGTGAATAATAATTTTTGATTTTAGACGCTTTAATTTTAAAAGAAGAGCAAGGGCTTGCAACGTTTTCCCCAATCCCATATCATCGGCTAAGCAACCTCCAAAACCATTAATATGTAATTGGTACAACCAGCTAAATCCTTCAACCTGATAAGGCCTTAATTTTGCTTTTAATGTTGCTGGGATATCAACTTTCCCGTCTCCCAAACCATCAAGTTGTTCCAATTTTCTAATTAAATCTTTGTCAAACTCTTTTATGGTTTTTTTAATAATTGGAAAATGATGTTTACTTAATTGTATTCTATCTCCGTTAGAATTTGAAAAAGGCAATATCCCTTTATAATCCGAGAACCATTCTTCCGGCAAAACAGCTGTTTCACCATTTGGCAACTCAAATTCCCTGATATCATTTAATATATATTTTTTTAGTTTAATAAAAGGAATTTCATAATCACCAAATCGCACAACTGCGTAAATATCAAACCAATCGCTGACACCTACCAACTTCACTTTTAAATCCTGCGTGCCTGTATAATATTTCCTCTCAAGTAAGCGCTGCTTTATTTCTATACCTTTTTTTGAAAGAATATTTGTGTTAGTATTTATCCAGTTTACAAGGTTAAAAATGGCATTCTTATTTCTTAACAACTCAAAGCCGATAGGGAGAAAAAATCCATTATTATCATTTAACCCGTTTTTATTTAAATAAGAAATTATTTCCGACTCCCATTTTTTATTACGTTCCGATCGTTTAAAAACAATTTGCCCATTATTTTTTGTATAAGTTACCGAAACCAACTTGCTTGAGTTTGGCAAAACTTCCTCATCTCCATAATAAAACCGAAGGGCAAAAACCGGTTCATTATTCAGGTTTTTTTCGAGAGATAAAACTGCTGAAGGTTGTGCCTCATCATTAATTATAGTAAATCCGCTAACACTTACTTTATATTCCTTTATTGTATTTAAAACAAAATTGCTGTAATATTTATCCTCAATTGAAGAAGGGACAGAAACATATTCTTTGGAAAAAAATGGGATTAATCTTTTTGCGTTTAATTCCCTAAATACAAGAAGGTTGCTATTATAATTTAATATACAGGGTTCCTGTGCAACTATTTCAATTTTTCGATTAATAATTTTTAATTCTTCACCCCCTTGAAAAATCTTCAACAAATATTGTGTTTCATATTCCAATCGATTGAAGTAAAAAATTGCTTCAGAAAAAGTTTTATTTAATCTGATTTCATCTGCATCATACAAATTGGCATATTTAGCTTCCTTTCGAAACAAATGTGTTTTACTTTTTATCAATTGTTGTACACATTCATGCAAATGTTTATCAATATAAGGAGTAATTTGTTTCTTAAAAAATTCAGTTTTAAGGCTACCGTAAAATTCTGAAACATTTACAAACTTTGAAAACCTGCGTGCCAGATTTTCATCGCTATACTTTTCAGTTATTTTAACTAATACCGACTCATCTTCAGAAAATGAATAATCATATTTTTCAAGTTCAGAACTTAAAACCTGCTTTACAATTGTTTTAAAAGCGCCCGAATCTTTAACCAGGTAAGGAATAAAAACCTTTCCCAGGTATCTGTGATCAACTAATGCAACTATAAATTCCAGGTTCATATAAGTTTTATTTAAAAGAAAGGAGATTAAAAAAATAATCCACTCTCTAAAATTATTGCGATTAAATAAATCTTTAAAAATAACGTATTAAAATTTAGGCATAGCAATTATTTTAAAAAAGGAAAATAATAACCGGAACTTTACAATTTGCTATAACTTTAAGTAAGGAGTCAGATTGAATACTAAAAATTGACAATTAATCAACCCAAATACTGATTTTTTTCCCTGTCATATTACCCGAAGTTTTATATTTTTGCTGCCTGTTGAAAAGAAAAACCATAATCATATGAATAAAGTTCTTCAGAAAGAAAAATTTTCAGATAAGGTTTACCAATTTGTAATTGAGGCACCATTGATTGCCAAATCGCGCAAACCGGGACATTTTATTATTTTAAGGGTTGATGAAAAGGGTGAGCGAATTCCTTTAACCATTGCTGCGGCTGATGAAAAAAAAGGAACCATCACTATAGTTGTACAAAATGTCGGAGTTAGTTCAGCCAAATTATGTAATATGAAAGTTGGCGATTATTTAACCGACCTGGTGGGCCCATTGGGAAAAGCAACACATATTTCAAAAGTTGGGACTGTATTGGCT
>JABMQB010000060.1 GCA_013203525.1 Mariniphaga sp. | reverse complement strand
GGTACAGAAGATGCAGTTAAACAGTTTGGTAAATTAATGGGTTTGGAAAAAAAAGTAAGTGTAGAATTCCTACCGAAACTGAAATGATCTATTTTCTTGATCATTCTGAATTATAATTCCAAATCGCCCGCTTCAAACTGTTTAAATAATGCTGAAAGCAAACCCATTAATTTACCAAACTGTTTAACTGCATCTTCTGTACCTGTTGATATTTCTTTATTCTGAATTTTTAGTAACAGGTAACCATAAATACCATTTAGGCAACTTTCAATATCGTTTGCTGCTGCATTTCCTTTTAACCGGAATTCATTAATCAAGCCAATATTGTTTTTAAAAGCTGAAGAATATTCTGTTGAAATATCATCTTTAAGAATTCTTAAATGAAATTCATTTAACTCATTAATATGGTTCATCAGAAATTGTAAATGCCCTTTTTTAGTCAATTCCTCTTTAACCATCATGGCAACAAGATTTGAATACCAATCGACAACTTCATTCATTTGAGAATCATCCAAATCATATCGGGATATCAATTGCTCTTTTATAAGTTTCATATCCAGCTTAAATGCCCGTATCAGGTCTTCAACCTGAAACATATAAAGGATATATTCAGCAATATTTTCCTTTCTCTTTTTTTTGGCAACAAACATAATTTCCATATTAATCGTTAAAAAAATCGTCCAGTTCCCGCCTGTCTTTTTTAGTTGGTCGCCCGGTTCCCCTTTGCCGGTTAAACCACGACATGTTTTTTTGCATTTCCAGAATTTCAAGTTGCTCGACAGGTGTAACATCTTTTACGAACTTATCTGCAAATTTTGCCGACATTCGTTTTTATGTTACATCCAACACTTTATAGCTTCTGATTATGGGTGATTTCCTGACATTTACAACCTCATCAGGTTTAATGATCCGGGATGGTTTTACCGGAAATTCACCGATTGAAACATGCCCTTTTCTGCAAGCTTCGGAAGCCTGGCTACGTGTTTTAAAAATACGTACTGCCCAAAGCCATTTATCAATTCGCACCTCTTTTCCCATTCAATTCCTTTTATTAAAGGTGTTCATAGTACGCTCCACTCCTATTGTCCCAAAACTTTGAATTATTTCAATACTATTATCAATTTTTACAGGAAATTCTTTTTCTTCTTCTTTACTCCAATCGCTGAGTACATAATCTACCTGAAACCCGGGATGAAAATGGTTATCAATCCCAAATCTTAATCGTGCATAATCGTTGCGTCCAAGAAGTTGGGTAATACTTTTTAAACCATTATGTCCTCCATCGCCACCCTTGGCTCTTACCCTGATAGTACCAAAAGGCAAAGCAATGTCATCAACGAGTACAAGCAGGTTTTCAATTGGAATTTTTTCTTTTTGCATCCAATAATTTACAGCCTTTCCACTTAAATTCATGTAAATTGTAGGACGCAATAAAATAAAGGTCCTGGACTTAAATTTATATTCGGCAACAAAACCATATCGTTTATCACTGAACGAAATATTGGACGCATTTACTAATGCATCCAATATTCTAAAGCCTATATTATGGCGTGTATTTTCGTATTCTTTTCCTATGTTGCCTAATCCGGCAATAAGGTATTTCACACTATTGTGTTTTTAATTCACTATTCAGTTGCTTCTGATGTAGGTTCTTCTCCTTCAGAACCTTCTGCTGCTTCTGCTGCTTCAGCCGCTTCTGCTGCTTCTGCTTCCAAGTCTTCGGCCATAGCAGCTTTAGCAAGCCTGGTAACATTTACACTAACAATAACATTTGATTTTGTATCAAGGAATTCGAGGTTTTCAACCTTAAGGTCACTAACTTTTACACTTTGTCCTATTCCAAGTTCTTCAACATTTATTTCAATTGTATCAGGAAGGTCTTTTGCGAGTGCTTTCACTTTAAGCCTGCGAAGGTTTGAAATTAATTTACCACCCTCTTTAATACCCTTAGCAAGACCCACTGTTACTACAGGCACTTCAATTTTTATAGGTTTATCATCTTTTACTAATAGAAAATCGACATGTAATAATTGCTCATTGACCGAATGCCATTGAGTATCCTGTACCAAAGCTTTATAAACTGTTCCTTCTATATCAACATCTATTAAAAATACGCTTGGAGTATAAACAATTTTTCGAAATTCATTAAATTCGGCATAAAAATGTAATGGTTCTTCACCTCCATACAATACACATGGCACATTACCTTCAGCCCTTAGCAATTTTGAATTTTGTTTGCCAACAGCTTCTCTTTTCTTTCCTTTAATTACTACTGATTTCATTTTTAGATCTTTAATTATTAATTATGGTACTCAGCCCTCTCCGCCGGCTGGCGGAGCAAACAGCATGCATAATTATACAAGCCGGCTCTTCTAAAAAAGCGGTGCAAATATAATAATTAACTGTAATATAACGAACTAATTGAGTGATTTTTATATACTCTGACAATGGCTTCGCCAAAAGCATCGGCTACAGTTATATATTTTATTTTATCAGATGTGTTTCTGGGTGCAATAGAATTGGTAAAATATACTTCTTTTAGTGC
>JABMQB010000627.1 GCA_013203525.1 Mariniphaga sp. | reverse complement strand
GTATAGTGTGTAAATGTGGCTGGGCTCATAATCAGCTCTGCCAAATCTTCGATTTGACTCACTTTCAATGGTTGTAAAATTTGCTTCTTGGTAAATTGAAAGAGTATAGCTTTGAATACTGCCACTATTCCTATACGAGTCGTTGTGTGCCATACTAACTAATTCATAAATTGTTATGAAAAGACTATTTATTATTTTACCCTTAGTTCTGTGTATTATGATTAGCTGCCGAGACAAACAAGCAATATCAGAGCTAGAAAAGTTAAAAGCACAAGTTGAGCTTGAGGAGCAGAATAAAGCTCTGGTAATGATTTTTTTTGAGGAAATTAACAACAGAAACGATCAAATTTTTAAGAAATTATGCGCAGTTGACTATAAATGGTACTTGCCATCAGCAAACCCCTATCCGATGTCCCGAGAAGAAGAACTTGAATCAATAAAGACTATCTGGCAAGGATTCCCTGACATAAATTGGACAATTGAAGAAATGATCGCTGAGGTGGATATAGTCACTATTAGGTTCTTGACCACAGGTACTCATAAAGAAGAATGGAATGGAATCCCAGCGAGTGGAATAAAGTTTGAAACTGGTGGAATCGGGATAATACATATTGAAAACGGAAAAATTGTCGAAATAAGAGAAGACGTTGATCTTCTTGGAATGATGCAGCAGCTTGGCATGGAACTTCAAATGAAAGATACAGGAAAATAAATATGGATTAGTCATGATCAATATACGTCACATAACAGCGCATAATTGATCACAAATAAAATTACAAGGAGGCTATTATGAAACATACAAAATCAATTTATCAAATCATTCTTGTTTCGTTTGTTTTCTTATTTACCCTTAGTTGCTCTGAACCAAAGAAAACAATCGAAGAAGATAATAAATCACTTATAATCCATATGATTGAGGAAGGAATAAACAATCACAACCTTGAAGTTTTTGATAAGCTATTATCTCCTGATTATATCAGGCATAGCCAGGCAATGCCTCCTGGTATGGAAAAACTTACAGGTATTGAAACTTATAAAGGGTTCATAAAAGAGCATTTCAAAGCATTTCCTGATTATAGTGAAGAGATCATTCAAATAATAGCGGAAGGAGAAAAGGTCTTTATAATTACAAAGGGAACTGCTACACATACAGGTCCTCTTGGAGATATTGCTCCTACGAATAAAGAGATGACCATTATGAACTATGGGTTATTCAAGTTTAAAAATGATAAAATTGTTGAAATGTGGGTTAGCTGGGATAATATGGCATTATTACGTCAACTTGGACTTTCTTAAAATTATATTTTCATTTTATGAAATATCACAGTAATAATCGCTCCAAAATAAAGCATTGTTTCATTTTAATTTCACTTTTATATTTTCTTTTGATGCTTGATCCAAAATTATTCTCACAGATAAATTCAGGTACTCCAGATCATCTTTCATATGTCAGAATTTACACAGATTCGATTGGTGAGACACATTTCGAGGATTTGAAAATCAAATTGAATGAAATTGAATTTGCACCTCCAGCCCCGCCCATCTATACGTCAAATTTACAACCAACAACCAAATTTGGCTTTCTAAGTGTTTTACCGGGATGGAATAGTGATTGGCATCCTACGCCGAAACGACAGTACATTATTTATCTTTCAGGTATGATAGAAGCAGAAGTCAGTGATGGAGAAATTCGGCAATTTGGACCTGGTAGTATCACACTTGTTGATGACACTCTTGGAAAAGGGCATAAAACCAGAGCCATAGGTAATGATAAAATTGTGTTATACTAAAAACGGGATAAAATTGCACATTTTATGAATACGCTCAAACCCCTTTTGGTAATTCACAAATTATTGTTAAGAATTTCTGTGCAAGAGTATTGGTTGTAAAAAAGAAGCATATCAATTTAGGATTATCCAAAGCCTAATGATATGCTTCAATTAAATCTCAGCAAAGCCGAAATTCAACAACTAAATTACGAAAGATTTTATTATCCATGTCCAATTGTTCAAAAAAGATTTCATGCAGTATATATGAAAGCCACCGTTAAAGCATCTTATACAACAATAGGGCTTCTTACCGGATTGAATCGCCAGTCAGTGAGTCACTGGATACAGGTCTATCAAACGGAAGGAATTGATGCATTGTACCAATTTAACTACGGCACTAATAAAAGTGAGTTGGAAAATCATTCAGCAAGCATTTTAAAATCCTTCACCGATCACCCTCCCATGAGTGCCCGTGAAGCAAAATCGCGTATTGAAAAACTTACAGGGATCAGCCGAAGTCCTTCACAAGTTCGTACATTTATGAAAAAGCATGGGCTACATTACATAAAAACAGGGCACATACCAGCGAAAGCTGATGTCGAGAAACAACGACAATGGGTAAAATCAACATTAGGACCCGCTATTGAAGAAGCACAAAAAGGAGAATGTCATTTGTTATTTATGGATGCTGCTCATTTTATATTACAACCTTTTATTTGTGCCTTGTGGTGCGTAACACGCTTGTTTATCAAAGCATCTTCAGGACGTAATAGAATCAATGTATTGGGAGTTGTAAATGCGATTACAAAAGAAGTCCTCACCCTTTGTAATACCACCTTTATCAGCGCTGAAACTATTGTTGTTTTTTTGAAACAACTCAGAAAACATTATGGGGATTTGCCGTTGAAGATCGTTTTAGATAATGCCCGTTATCAACATTGTCAATTGGTTGAAGAGGCTGCGAACGCATTAAATATAACGCTTTTGTTCTTGCCTTCTTATTCCCCGAATTTGAATATTATAGAACGATTGTGGAAGTTTACCAAGAAAACAATTTTATATGCAAAATATTACGAAACACCGGATAAATTTCATTTTGCAATAACTGATTTCTTTCAAACAATTAACCAAAAATATAACCCCGATTTGAAAAAATTCTTGACCTTAAAGTTTCAATTTTTTGAAAAAGAAAATGTATTAATTTATCCCGTTTGAAGTATAGTTCTGAAATGGATTACCACAGAACAGGAAAAAGAAATTATTCCTTTATTCAATAAAACTTATGCGTTAAAATCTGGTGACAAAGAAGTCTATGCTATTGTTGAAAAATATTTCTTTGAAACCCTTGTTCGTTTACACCGCGAAACAGAAGGCGCTCCCTACACAGGGTTAAAACCTGCCGGAACGACTAAGAAAATTGTTCAACTTAGCGACCAAGCGATAGAAAGTAAAGATATTG
>JABMQB010000626.1 GCA_013203525.1 Mariniphaga sp. | reverse complement strand
TTGATGCAGGTGTTGATGTTATTATTCTTGCTACTCCGCCAAAATTCAGACCCGAACATTTTGAAGCTGTAGTTCAGGCACGTAAGCATGTATTTATGGAGAAACCGGTAGCTGTTGATCCTGAAGGAATCCGTCAGATAATGGCTACAGCAAAAAAAGCTGAGCCACTTGGATTAAAGATCGTTACTGGTACACAAAGACGCCATCAGCGTGATTATATAGGTGTTTTACAAGAAATAAATAAGGGTACAATTGGTGAAATAGTTTCAGCAAATTGTTATTGGAACCAATCGCAACTTTGGTATCGCGAGCGCCAGACAGGCTGGACTGAAATGGAATTTATGATCCGTGACTGGGTTAACTGGCTATGGCTATCAGGCGATCATATTGTAGAACAACACATTCACAACATTGATGTTATTAACTGGTTTACCGGGACACATCCAACAAAAGCTGTTGGAATGGGTTCTCAGCAACGTAGAGTAACCGGCGATCAGTACGATAATTTCAGTATCGATTTTGAATACGATAATGGTATGCATATGCACAGTATGTGCCGCCAAATTAATGGTTGTGTCAATAATGTATCGGAATGGATTGTTGGGACAAAAGGAACTACCAATTGCAGGAATTCAGTCCTCGATCTTGAGGGAAACAGTTTATTTGAATATACATACCCACTAAATGACAATGGTGAATCTACAGACCGTCCGAAAGTTGATCCATACGTTCAGGAGCACATCAACCTGGTAACATGTATCCGTCAGGATATCCCAATTAATGAAGCTGAACAAACAGCAATTACCAATATGGTTGCCATCATGGGCCGTACATCGGCTTATACAGGCAAAGAAGTCACCTGGGACGAAATGATGAACTCAGATATGAAATTGGGTCCGGAAATGCACATTATGGGAGACTTAGGCTATATTGAAACAACCAGCGTTGCGGTGCCTGGTTCTGATGATAGATAAATTTATTTCAAAAAATTAAAGTATATAAAAAACTGCCTCAGTGTTTATTCAATTTCTGAGGCATTTTTTTATACGAATTTTTTCTTCATTGCATTAAAGGATTCCTTAACTTTTGCGATATTAAAACCGGATCCATGCCCCGGATATACTTTGTTGATGCCAAGTTCAATTATCTTTTCCCATGTTTCCAATAGTTGTTTTGGATGATCGGCAAAAGGTGGGAAAACGCCTTCAAAACCAGCATTAAAGAATGCATCGCCAGCCAAAATAGCATCACCTAAAACAACCGATTGAGAACCGGCTGTATGGCCCGGAGTATGTAAAACATAACCATCGATTCCCCATGGAGTCAAATCCAGTTTATCTTCAACAACAATATCTGCTTTAACCGATTTGTATTTACCAATAAACCTAAAAATATTCCTTCCTAACCACGATAACCTTTTAGTTGAAGGTTTTGTTCCTCTGGGAATTGTCATATAGCCTTTTTCCAGACAATCCTTTTCCTTTTTATGGACAACTACTTTTGCCCCTGTTTTTTCCTTTAACAAGGCTGCGTTTCCGGCATGGTCGAAATGAGTATGTGTTAAAATGATCAGTTTGATATCAGTAGGCTTTAATCCGTTTATTTCAATAGCTTGAATAATTTTTTGTCCAAATGCTTTCCGTCCGGTATCTACCAGGAATGAATTTCCCCCATTTACAACTAAAATGGGGGTAACAAAACCACTATGAATCTGAATAATTTTGATTTCTTCCATCTTTAAAAAAGAATTAACTTCCATCAAACATTATACATGTTAAAATTACTAACTTGCAACAAGCAACCATGCTTATTGAATTGAAATTTATTAATTTCTACTCCGAATATTATTTCTCTCGGTTCTATTAGCTTGTTATTTGTCGGGAATAAAAATATTTTAAATTTTTATGAACTATTAAAAAAGTAATTATCAGAAATATGAAAAATCATATCTGTTTTATAATTGGATTGTTGTTAATAGCATTTGCAGCCCATAGCCAGCCACAATCAGACTTTCAAACAATTAAAGAAAGAGTTGTCAATGAACTCATGAAACCCAAAGTTGATGATTCAGAAATTTCGAGATTTATTGAATCATTAAATGACGATGGTACCTGGCCCGGAATTGATTATGAAAATGTATCAAACGAAGGATTTGAACATCGGTATCATTTAGGGTATATGGTTGATTTGGCTCGTGCCTATAAAACAAAATCTTCAAAATACTTTAAAAAGAAAAAAGTAAAAGAAACCATCGAACTTGCCTTGAAAAACTGGGTTGATAATGATTACTTCTGTGAAAACTGGTGGCACAATGAAATTGGCACAACCAGAGGCCTGGTAACATTAATGATGATAATCGGTGATGAACTTGATGAAGAATTAGTTGAAAAAGCACAGCCCGTTATTGGCCGGGCTCATTTAGAAGCCCCTGGTGCAAGGCCCGGAGGTGACAGGATTAAAATTGCCGGAATTCAGGCTAAAAATATGCTCTTTTTAGGCAAGGATGAAACATTCAATAAAGTGGTTCGAGCAATCGAAAGTGAAATAAAATACTCGGAATGGGTAGGCGCAACATATGGGTATGGATTCAGATATATTCCCAGCGGTTTTTCCAATCGAAAAATGGGTGGACGGGGAATTCAATACGATAATAGTTTCCATCATCGGGTTGATGGAGTAAACAATACATTATCGTATGGATTAAGTTATGCGGCTGCTTTTGCAGAGTGGGCAAAGTATACTTCCGGTACAAAATTCGAATTCTCAGATGAGAAACTGGCGCAATTAATTGATTATTTTCTGGATGGAATTTGTAAAACAGCCGTATATGGTAAATTTCCTGATCCATCCGCCAAAAACAGAAGTATTAGCCGCAGAGGAGCCTTGAGGCCATTCAGTGCAAGTTTGCCCGAAAAGTTATTATCGGTTTCAGATTATCGAAAAGATGAGATGAAGGAAATTATCGACATCAGAAAAATGGGAATAAAACCTACCTTATCGCATGCTACATATTATTGGCATTCTGAACATTTTTCAGTTCAACGGACTGATTGGTTTGCTTCGGTCAGATTATATTCTACCAGAACACATAATATGGAGGAACCGTACAATAGCGAAGGTTTTTTAAATCATCACCGGGGAGACGGAACAAACCATATTTCAGTGACTGGAAATGAATATGCGGACCTTGCATCGGTAATGGATTATCAGAAAATACCAGGGACAACGGTAATGCAAAAACCTAAAATGCCTGGTTCAGAAGAATTACAAAAATTAGGCTTAACTGATTTTGTGGGCGCAGCTACCGATGGACATTACGGGACTGCTGCTTTTGATTTTCGTAGCCCACATGATCCTTTAATTGCACGTAAATCGTGGTTTTTTTTCGATGATGAGTATGTTTGTTTAGGAGCAGGGATTTCGTGTACAAACAGAGACCTGAATGTTGTAACAACTTTAAACCAATGCTTGTTAAGTAATGAGGTAACGATTTCATCAGCAAATAAAATATCCATAATTCAAAAAGATGAAAAAGAATATGAAAACGTAGATTGGATTTTTCAGGATAAAGTTGGATACATATTTACAAAACCAACTACTGTCAATATTAAAAACAATGAGGCTACCGGTTCCTGGTGGAGAATTAATAAACAATCCGATTCTTCAAAAAAGGAAATTAAACTAAATGTTTTTAAAGCCTGGATTAATCACGGGAAAAGGCCAAGCGAAGAAACTTATGAATACATTGTTGTACCCGCAACCACACTGGAAAATATGGAACAAAATAAAATCAAACAAAATATTACCATATTAGCCAACACACCGCAAGTTCAGGCTGTCAAACACTCGGAAATAAATATGTGCCAGGCTGTTTTTTATAAGGCGGGTGAAATTCAGGTAAGCGATAAAATGAAATTGAAATGCGAAACACCCGGGATAGTGATATTACAAATGAAATCTAACGATAAAATGAAAGTAACAGTTTCAGATCCAAATCGTGAATTAGGAAAAATGATGATTTCAATTTCAGCAAAAATTGAAAAAAGGGGTGAAAACATTAATGCGATCTGGAATGAAAAAGAAAAAATGAGTGAAATAACAATAGATTTGCCTAAAGGGCATTATGCCGGAAGTAGTGTAACTGTTATACTTTAAAAGCCGAAGAGTATTGTATTCCCGGCTTTAACACTATGTCTTAATACTTAAATCACTATATGTCAGCATTTTATAAATATAATAAGTATAATTCAAATATAAAATTACTAACTTGCAATAACCGGATAATACAATTTTGAAATGAAACACTTTAAACATTTTTTTAAGCTTATTATATCGATAATAATTTTGTGTGCATGTTATTTGGGTGGTGTAATTTTGTATGGAACACTGACGGACTACAAACCAAAAGAAAAAATCGATCTTGAAATTAAAGGTACCGGAAATGTTCAATCCGGTCTTTCTGATACACTTACTTTTTTATCGTGGAATATTGGTTTTTGTGGATTGGGAGCCGAAATGGATTTTTTTTATGATGGAGGAGAAATGGTAAGGCCAACAAAAGAACTGGTCGAAAAATATACAACCGGAGTAATTGAGTTTCTTCAAAAATACAATCAAACCGATTTTATCATTTTACAGGAGGTAGATGAAAATTCCGCAAGAACCAGGCGGCAAAATGAAGTTGAAATTATTTCTTCTGCTATGCAGGCATACAATTATTCGTATGATGATAATTATAACGTAAAATTTGTACCCGTCCCATTTACAAATCCTTTGGGTAAAGTCGAAGCCGGGCAAATGAATCTTTCTAAAGTTGAACCTGCCTCTTCCGAACGAGTAGCATTTCATTCGGCATATGCATGGCCTAAGAGGCTGTTTATGCTCGACCGTTGTTTTATAGTTTCACGTTTCAATACGGATAATGGAAAACAGCTGGTTTTATTAAATACGCATAATTCGGCATACGACTCAGGTGGAAAACTCAGGACCATGGAAATGCCTGTTATCCGCGATTTAATGATAGAAGAATTTAATAAAGGAAATTATGTGGTAGCGGGTGGCGACTGGAACCAAAATCCACCTGATTACGATCTAGAAGAGGTTAACAAAACCTACCCAGCTGTTACCCGTGAAAAATTGGATGGAACTCTTTTCCCTTCGGGATGGAGTATTGTTTACGATCAGGAAACACCTACAAACCGGGAAATAGATACGCCTTTACAAAAAGGGAAAACTACTTCTACCATTATCGATTATTATATTGTTTCACCAAATGTTGAAGCTCTGGAAATAGAAACTATAAATGTAGATTTTCAATATTCAGATCATCAACCCGTTTTCTTGAAAATCCGATTAATTAATTGAATCATAGACAATTTTTAAAAATTCCCCTAGTTTAGAAGGTTCAAGCCATCGGGTTACTATTACCAATTTGTTTTCCTGATCAACTACAATGTAGTTACCGCCAAAACCGGCTGCATAAAAAACAGACTCAGGTACTCCAACCATTTTACGGTTCCCTTTATTTAGCCACCACATTAATCCATAACTTTCATTAGCGCTTGAAGGTTGTTGAATTTTATTAATCCACTCACTGCTAATAAGTTGTTTGCCATTCCAATTTCCGCTATTCATAAAAAGCAAACCAAACCGTGCATGATCAAGCGTATTAATAAAAATTCCTCCTCCCGAATGTCCACCGCCGCTAACCGACTGCATTTTTAATCCATCCACATTTACCCATGAGTTTTCGTATCCAAACCACCTCCATGTTGAAGATGCACCAATAGGATCCATTATTCGTTCTTTTAATATCTGAGGTAAAGGTTTTCGCCAAACCTGTAAAAGTGAATAAGCTAAAACATTTACATGCACATCGTTATATTCAAAAACAGTTCCCGGCTCTATTAATTCCCGATTTTTCCAATCATCAATCCCACCCTTCTGTGGCGGACGGTCAGCCCAATCTTTCATCCCAAATAATTCACCACTCCAGTCAGAAGATTGATTTAATAAATGTTCCCAGGTAATTTTTGAATTGTGCCTGCCGCCAAACGTCCCGTCCCAAACATACTTTACAACTTTTTCATTAAGCTCTGATAACAAACTATCATCAAAAGCCAGGCCCGCAATAGTAGAAAGGTAACTTTTAGTAACACTAAAAGTCATATCTACCCTGCTAACATCACCCCATTGAGCTATTTGATATCCATTTTTAAGTATCATACCAGCAGGACCACCACGTTTTTTTACCTGACCCGCCAGGTAGTGATAGGGTTCTCTGCTAAAACCTTCTAGTATGGCAATCCTCAAATCTTTCGATCCTGTATATTCATTTTCCCGTGCAAAATCAATAGCTTTATTAATACCCTCTGAACTCAAACCAACCTCAGACAAAGCTTTACCTTGCCATTCTCCTCCTTTTGCCGGAAAATATATATTTTGAGAATGAACGGTAAAGCTGATTAGTACTAATAATAAAATTCCAAAAATACTTTTCTGCGATATTTCAAAAAATTCTCTTTTCATTTTGTGTATATTTTTTTCTATGTTTTAAAGATAAATTATTATTAAGACACTCAATTCAAAATAAAAAAAAGAAAATAAATCTCCGCTTGCGACTTACTGGTCGCTATAATTTTATATATTTGTGACTTATCAGTCGCATTTTATAATTTTTTCTATGCCATTAAAAACATTTCATAATTTAAAAAAATCCCGAAAGGCAGAAGTACTACAGGTTTCATATGAAGAATTTGTTTTTCATTCATATAAAAATGCTTCAGTTTCAAACATTGTAAAAAGATTGGGAATTGCCAAAGGCAGCTTCTATCGTTATTTTGAAAGCAAACTCGACCTGTATACATTTCTAACCAAAAATGCATATTATTTAAGAATTCAGCAACTGGGAATTTTGTTGGAAGATATGTCTCTGGATTTCTTTGAAATACTAAAAGAAAACTTTCGCAATAAAATCCTTTTTGATATTAAACACCCATTGGAAAGTATATTTCTTTTTAACCTTTTTCAGGAAACGGATACTAATGAAATAGCTTTACTTTATAATAATATCAAACACGAAGCCATAAACCTTACAAAAAACCTGGTTATTCAATTTCAGGAAAAAGGAACATTAAATCCGTTGGTAGATCCAGAAGTTGCTGCACATTTTGTATTCCAAACTCAATTAGGAATTTATGAATACTTGTCTTTTTCAAAAGAAATTAATTTTAAAGAAAATATTAAAACAGGACAAAAAGTTTTCGACCTTTCCGAAGAAGAAATAATGGAAGTGGTTGAAGAATTTTTGGCAATAATTAGAAATGGATTAGAAATTAAAAAAGATTAAGATGATTAAGGTTAATAACCTCATTTACAAATATCCAAAAAACAATTCACCCACTGTTAAGGACATTTCATTTTCAATTAAGAAAGGTGAGGTTTTTGGATTTCTTGGCCCCAGTGGAGCCGGGAAAAGCACTACTCAAAAGATTTTGATTAAATTACTTTCCGGTTATTCCGGAAATATCAATATTTCAAATAAGGAACTTATTAAAGCAAATAACGATTATTTTAATCAAATTGGTGTTTGTTTTGAATTACCCAATCATTATCTGAAACTTACAGCCATTGAAAACCTTCAGTTTTTTTCTGAATTTTATAAAACCAAGCATAAGAACCTTGCTGATTTACTGGACTTGGTTGGATTAGCTGAAGATGCAAATGTTAAAGTAGAAAATTATTCAAAAGGCATGAAAATGCGTTTGAATTTTATCCGTTCGATTATGCATAATCCTGAAATACTTTTTTTGGATGAACCAACTTCGGGCCTCGATCCGGTAAATGCCCGAAAAATAAAGGATATTATTATTGATCAGAAAAAAGCCGGCAAAACTATTTTTATAACTACCCACAACATGTACGATGCGGATGAACTGTGCGACAGGGTATCGTTTATTATTGACGGCAAACTTGAAATAACCGATACCCCCAGGAATATAAAACAACTTGGTGGTAAACGCGTTATAAAAGTAGAATATGAAAATAGCGGGATTCAAACTGCCGAATTTAATATTGAAGGATTGGCAGACAACCACGAATTTCTGAATGTCCTTTGGGAAAATCATATTCGGTCAATCCATTCCAAAGAAGCTACACTCGATGATATTTTTATTCAGGTAACCGGCAAAAAACTAATCAATCATGAGAGTGCTTATTAAAACGATATGGTGGGATTTAAAACTGTTGGCACGTTATAATATCATAACTGTTGCAATTGTAATTGCAGTTTTTTACACAGGAGTTTTTTTAGGGTTTAACCTAAGAGGGCACGATGATATTCTGATTGCCCTTATTTTCTCAGACCCAGCATTTATGGGATTTACTTTTGTAGGTGCCATGGTTCTTTTTGAAAAAGGTTCGAATACCCTTCAGGCTCTTGTGGTAACACCAATAAAAATATGGCAGTACCTGTTTTCAAAGGCAATTGCTTTAACTCTGGTGGCTTTGATTGTTTGTTTTGCGATGGTTTTTGCCGGGCATGGATTTAAGTTTAATTACCTGATGTTTTTCCTGGCTACATTTCTTTCATCGATATTCTTCATTTTTTTGGGATTTATTGGTGTTGCACGGGTAAAATCATTTAACCAGTATATTATTGTTATTCCGCTTTTCCTGATGCCGTTTATTTTGCCGTATCTCAATTTTTTTGATGTTACCGATACCTTGTGGTTTTATCTAATTCCTACTCAGGGTTCTTTTATCCTTTATAAAGGAGCATTTGAATCAATGAGTGCAACAGATATAATTTATGCCCTTATTTATTTGAGTATCAGCATTGGAGTAGCATATTATTATTCAAAAAAACTTTTTCTGAAACACATCATAAGGGGGGAATAACAATGCGACAATTCTTGACGGTTTTAAAAAACGATATTAAACTAATATTCAGGGATAAAAGTCTCTATATAATGTTTATCATCCCTGTGGCAATGATTCTTTTGTGTCGTTTTGGTATTTCAAGGCTTTCAGATGTAGTGCCCATTTTACGTGATTATTACTGGATGATTGTAGCTGTTTTTACTTGTATTGCCGCCTCAACACCTGCATATCTGATGGGATTTATCCTTCTTGACGAACGTGATGAAAATGTTCATACCATTTTAAAGATTCTGCCACTCCCTGAAAACTTTGTATTAAAATGCCGTGTTGGTTTTATGGTACTGCTTGGACTTCTATTTTCAATACTGATTCTTCTATTTAATGGCTTGATTTTTCTTTCCTTTATAAATATAATTCTGGCTTCCATTCTGTTTTCATTAATTCCACCAATTCTCACATTTGCTATCGTTTCATTTTCAAAAAATAAAATCGAAGCAGTTACTATGTACAAGGGATTGAATAGTTTTCTTGTTATACCTCTCGCTGCATTTTTTATTCCATTTGCCTGGAAATATGCATTTGGAATTATTCCTTTTTTCTGGACATTTAATTCCATTCAAATTATGGAAAATAACAAACCTGTAATAATCAGTTTTTTGATAGGAATAGTTGTTCACCTTATTTTTATAATTTTTCTATACCGAATTTATAATCGAAAGGTCGTTTAAACCCTGTATTAAAGAAGGATTCATTTTTCGAATGAATGATTATCTTTGTGGCTTTATATTTTGAGAAAACATGTTAGATAAAATCAAGGTTTTACAGGAAGAAATTTCAGCAGCAGTTGCTTCTTCGCTCGAAGAAGTGGATGAATTACGAATTAAATATATCAGTAAAAAAGGAAAAGTAAGCCAACTATTTGCCGATTTTAAAGATGTACCGGCTGATCAAAAAAAGGATGTGGGGCAGGCAATAAACAACTTGAAAAACCTCGCCCTCGATAAAATCAATCAACTACGGGAAAACCTTGAAAACATCTCAGGAGGTGATTCGGAATTGGATCTTACCCGTCCTGGAGAACCAATAAAACTAGGAACACGACATCCGTTATCGATTGTTAAAAATGAAATATTTGACATTTTTGCCCGTATTGGTTTTACTATTTCAGAAGGTCCGGAAATTGAAGACGACTGGCATGTTTTTTCAGCATTAAACTTTCCTCCGGAACATCCTGCCCGTGATATGCAGGATACTTTTTTTATTGAAAAAGATCCGGATGTTTTACTACGCACTCATACTTCTAGTGTGCAAATTAGGGTAATGGAACGTACTCAGCCACCTATCCGTTCACTTTTCCCGGGAAGGGTTTTTCGGAACGAAGCAATTTCAGCACGATCGCATTGTATATTTCATCAGGTTGAAGGTTTGTATGTTGATGAAAATGTTTCGTTTGCCGACCTGAAACAAACACTACTATACTTTGCCAAAGAATTATTTGGGGAAGATACCAAAATCAGGTTGCGCCCTTCATTCTTCCCTTTTACCGAACCATCAGCCGAAATGGATGTGAGTTGTTCAATTTGTGGCGGCAAAGGTTGTAACGTATGCAAATATACCGGCTGGCTCGAAATTTTGGGTTGTGGTATGGTCGATCCAAATGTATTGGAAAACTGCCATATTGATAGCCGTAAATACACCGGCTTTGCTTTTGGAATGGGCATTGAACGAATTACAATGCTTCGTTATGGAATTAAAGATATCCGCCATTTCTTTGAAAACGACGTGCGCTTTCTAAAACAATTCGAATCAGCGGTATAAACAAAATCTTCTTTTTATTAACATAGACAATATTCGCAGGCCAAGGTCGTTTTAATGCTGTATTGTTAAGTTTTTATATTTAAATAAAAAGTTTTCTATCGATTCTGATTCTACATTTTGATTGTTAAATACAATTTTTACTTTTGCGAAACAAATATAAAAGGCCTTGGAGTCTTTTATGATCAAAATAAGTTATGGAAACAATTAAACAAATGGAGAATCAGAACCAGATTGTAATTTCGACTTCAGAAAACACGAAACAATCTTTGCCTCTTAATGTTTTGGTTTGGTTAGCTCTTGGAACTCTTGTAGGACTAACAGTAATATTTGGTCTTTTTATGGGAGCCAATTATCTTGCAAGTATCTAAAAAGCTATTCAAATTAAACAATAAAAAATGCCTTCTTTTCAGAAGGCATTTTTTTGTTACAGATTATTTGCTAATCATGATAAAATAACTACTTTTGCAATCCCAAAATTGATCCGTTTAGGCTCGAAAAGAGGAAACCACATGGAATCCCGCCTGCCGGAGGAAACGTAAAAAAAGAAAGATGTACGCGATTGTAGAAATTGCAGGACAGCAATTTAAGGTTGAAAAAGACAAAAAGATCTATGTCCATCGCCTCGATTCAAAAGAGGGAGATGAAGTAAATTTCGAAAAAGTATTATTGGTTAATAACGAAGGCAAAGTAGCTGTTGGAACTCCAACGGTTAAAGGTGCTAAAGTTACTGCCAAAGTAATCGAGCATGTTAAAGGTGATAAAGTATTGGTATTTAAGAAAAAAAGGCGTAAAGGCTATAAAAAGCTAAACGGGCACCGCCAACTATTCACCCAGTTACAAATTAATTCAATTGTCAGATAATTAAAAAATTTAACCATGGCTCATAAGAAAGGTGTAGGTAGTTCGAAAAACGGACGCGAATCGGAAAGTAAACGATTAGGAGTAAAAATATACGGTGGCCAATATGCAAAGGCTGGTAACATTTTAGTACGCCAAAGAGGTACGCAACATTATCCGGGCGACAACGTGGGAATGGGAAAAGACCATACCTTATTTGCATTAATTGAAGGTACCGTTGTTTTCAGGAAAAAAAGGAAAAACCGCTCATTTGTTTCGGTTGAACCAATTGCCCTTGTTAAAGAAGTTGCTGCAACAAAAGCTACCCTTGTGGTTGAAGCTCCTGTTGCTGAACCGGTAGTAAAAAAAGAGGTTAAAGCAGAAGCTAAGAAAGAAACCAAAAAAGCAGAAGCAAAACCAGTAGAAAAAGAAGTTAAGGCTGAAGTAAAAAAAGAAGCTCCAAAGGCAACTCCTAAAAAGACAGAAACTAAAGGCGATAACCTTACTAAACTAGATGGTGTTGGTCCAAAATTAGCAGAAATTTTAAATGCTGCCAGTATCAACACATATGCTGATTTAGCAGGTACTTCAGTTGAAAAAATGAAAGAAATTTTAA
>JABMQB010000625.1 GCA_013203525.1 Mariniphaga sp. | reverse complement strand
GGCTGATATCAAAAATGGATTACCATTTGTATCGAAAGCAGAAATATTATAATTATAGTTTTGAGTATCAATAACTGTAGTTACCGGAGTTGAAATAAATTCCGGAGCACTTTCAGGTATTGTTTCCAATACAATAACTGTTGTTGTACAGGTTGATTCATTAGAAAAATTATCGGTAGCAGTTAAAGTGACAAGTAATGGAGACCCAATGTTTTCATAATTGAAGGAGCTGGAATCAATTATCAAAGATGCTATTCCGCTGGCATCATTTGAGCCATTATCAATTCCCAAAGCATCAATATTGGCATTCCCGTTTTCATTGAGGTAAAGAACAGTATCGCTAATACACAATGCTTCTGGAGGAATTATATCATTAACAGTAATTATAAATTCCTGTAAGGAATAAGCCTCTTGTGAATCTGTAACTTTCAACTGAACCGGATGAGTTCCGGCATTTCCTAATGCAATTCCGTATAAAAGCGGATAGGATTCAATTTTCCGAATCCTGTGATTATTAAAATCTGTCATGAAAATATTTCCCAAGCTATCAAGTGCTAAAGGGCCAACTCCATTAAATTTTGCTTCTATACCAGTGCCATCCTTATATCCAGGAGACATTTTCCCTGCCAGAGTTGAAGTATATCCATCAGAGTTTATCTTACGGACACTTTCATTAAAACCATCAGCAACATATAAATTCCCGGAACCATCGACTGCAATTCCATACGGAAACCTAAATTCAGCAACGTTTTGCGCTCCATCAATAAAACCACTTTCTCCTGTACCTGCAGCAGTTAAAACCATTCCTTCAATGGTTATTTCACGGATAACATGATTTCGTGAATCGCATACAAATATGTGTCCCTGGTCATCAACTGTAACATCTGTAGGATAACGAAATTCAGCAGTATCTGCCACCCCATCCTCAAAACCCAACATACCGGAGCCAGCCAGAGTAGATACAATTCCATCAGGAGTAATTTTTCTGATTACATTATTATTATAATCCGAAACATAGATATTTCCGAGTACATCTACATCAATACCCCGTGGAGAACTAAATTCGGAGTTGGTTCCAATGCTATCTTTATAACCTGGAAAACCTGAACCTGCCAAAGTAGAAACTGTACCGTCAGGCAGTATTTTCCGTATCGTATGATTCGCTCGTTCAGAAACGTATATATTTCCATCACCATCAACCGCAATTCCACCCGGTTTATTAAATTGTGCATCAATACCTATACCATCAAGATAGCCAGCAACTCCTGAACCTGCTAACGTTGTAACATTTCCATCTGTACTTATTTTTCGAATCCTGTGATTATTTAATTCTGTAACATATAAATTTCCTGATTTGTCGATAGCAACACTACTGGGTCCATCAAATTTTGCGCTAACACCAGCACCATCTAAATAGCCAATACCTGAACCTGCAAAGGTACTTACCCAATAATTGGTTAATGCAAGCCATTCAGGTAAAACTGGAGCAGTTACTTCAATCACATCACCATCAAAATCGCTTGCAGAAATAGGGTATCTGTAAATTTCTGTATCATTAACTGTTGTTATAGGATTTGAAGTAAATTCAGGGGCATGGTTTTGAGCCTGTGTTTTTGTAATTAAAATCACATTAATAAGAAAGAAAAAAAACGTCTTATTAATAAAATAACAAATATATCTGGAATAATAATAAGCAAAAAGGTTTCCCAATTTATTCATATTTTAATTTATCTTATTTCTTCCGCCATGAAAATTAATGAACCACAAATATAATATCTTCAAGATATAAATTTCTTATTCAAAAAAAAGGCAGGAATAAATCCTGCCTTACCGATAATCATTAAATAAAATCCAACTTAAAGCCTGACCTAATATCTTAAACCATCGGAAATTTTTTGAAAATTTCTTCCGACTTCATCAAAATGTCAACATACTGTGCACGTTGATAAGTAAATGGGTCTTTCATATTTTTGCGGGATAGTTTACCCCGGAAATCATCCAATGTTTTATATCCTTTTTTATCCATCCAGGTATTAAGCCCTTTTAATATTTCAGCAACAACCTGAGGATGGTTTTTATAAACGGTACTTACAACCTGAGCCACATCGGCTCCGGCAAGAATCATTTTAATCACATCATCGGCGGTATAAATACCACGGCTAACACAAATGCTACCATCAAGGTTGCCATATAAAAGTCCGGCAAAACGCAAAGCCATCATGTGATCTTTAGGATTACTCAATTCCCAAGGGTAATTATATTCTTCTGTTTCCGTGTCAATTTCGGGTTGAAAAAAACGGTTAAACAAAACATAACCATCGGCACCTGCCTCATCTACTTTTTTAATGAAATTAAGAGGATTTGTATAGAAGAGGCTCATTTTTACACCTACAGGTATATTAACAGCTTTTTTTACGGCCTTAACAATTTGAACCTGCTTATCTTCAATTGACTGGCCTGCCAATTCAAAATATCCGGGAACAGCATACAAATTAATTTCAAGCCCATCAACTCCGGTAGCTTCCAACTCTTTTGCATATTCAATCCAGGTTGGTTCGTAAATGGCATTAAGGCTTGCAAACACAGGCACATCAACTGAATTCTTTAATTTTTTTACATTATATAAATGTTCTTTGGATCCTGCATGTTCCAACGCCGGAAACAAGCGGGTCATTTCAGCATTGCGGTTTTCATATTCTACCAGCTCTTCATCAAACTGAAGATTTTCCAATTGAATTTGTTCCTCAAAAAGTGATTTGTAAACAATTGCCCCGATTCCGGCTTCAGTTACTTGTTTTATAACATCAGGTTTTGTTACCAAATTACTAGCTCCCAGAATAAGGGGATTTTTTAATTTTACTCCCATGTAGGTTGTTGATAGATCTGCCATAGCTATTGATTTTTATTGATTAATTTCGATTTTTAACAATAACTAAATTTAGGATAGTTTTGTTCAATAACCTAATTAGTTTTTATAGATCATACATGGATTTTATTGATAATAAAAAAAGCCATCCGTAATTAAACGAATGGCTTTTAATATTATAGAGTGACTTTCTTTTTATAACAAACTTAATGTAACAGTTAAACCGGCCATTACAACTGAAACCATAGTCATAAGTTTAATAAGGATATTTAATGAAGGGCCTGATGTATCTTTAAACGGATCGCCAACAGTATCGCCAACAACACCTGCATGATGAGCTTCGCTTCCTTTTCCTCCAAAGTTTCCTTTTTCAATATATTTTTTTGCATTATCCCAGGCGCCACCTGCATTATTCATAAATACCGCCAATGTAAAACCTGTTGTTAAACCACCAGCCAACAAGCCAATAACACCTGCAACACCCATTGATGCTCCAACAACTACAGGTACGATGATAGCAACCAATGAAGGAAGCAACATTTCTTTTTGTGCACCTTTTGTTGAAATCTCCACACATTTTGCATATTCCGGAGTAGCCGTACCCTCAAGGATACCTTTAATTTCGCGGAACTGGCGACGAACTTCATCAACCATTGCACTGGCGGCACGGCCTACGGCTTTCATTGTCATTGCACTAAATACAAATGCCATCATTGAACCAAGGAATAAACCTCCTAAAAACAGTGGATTGAACATCGTTATATCATAAGCAGCTGAAAAATCTTTTACTGAAGCTGTAGAAATTTTAATCGCCTGAATACCATCTTGAACAGCAGGGGCAATATCGTTATAAAATACATATTCGCCTTTAGAAACAAAACCTTCGCCAGCTTTGGCAATTTTACCAAACCACAACCTCACTTCTTCCATATAAGCTGCAATAAGCGCCATGGCAGTAAGAGCTGCTGAACCAATGGCAAAACCTTTTCCGGTTGCCGCGGTTGTATTTCCCAACATATCTAATGCATCTGTACGTTCCCGAACTTCAGAAGGTAATTCAGCCATTTCAGCGTTTCCACCAGCGTTATCGGCGATGGGTCCAAATGCATCGGTAGCCAAAGTAATACCTAATGTTGACAGCATACCAACAGCGGCGAATCCAATTCCGTAAACACCCATTGCAAAATGAGTTGCACCACCTGCAGCCCAAAATGAGCCCATAATTCCAAGAACAATAGTTACAACAGGAATCCAGGTTGAGTACATACCAACAGCAAGGCCATCGATAATCGTTGTTGCAGGCCCCTGTTGAGCTTGGGCTGCAATGCCTTTTGTAGGTTTATATTCATCGGAAGTAAAATATTCAGTAACCTGGCCAATAATTACCCCAGCGGCCAAACCAATTACTACAGCACCAAATACACCCCAGGTAACCCATCCTATATATGCCATTCCAGCCATCGCTAACAGAATTAACACTGAACTTCCACCTGTTCCGAAAAGGAGTGCATTTAACAAATTTTTCTGCGTAGCTGTTTCTTTTGTGCGAACCATAAATATACCAATAATAGAAAGTATAATACCGATTGCCGCAACTATCATAGGAGCAGTAACTGCTTTTATCGGATCGATACCTGTTTCTGATAATGCGATTGCAGGAAGAGCTGCACCGAGAGCAGCAGTTGCTAAAATTGAGCCTGCATAACTTTCATAAAGGTCGGCTCCCATTCCGGCAACGTCACCTACGTTATCTCCTACGTTATCAGCAATAGTTGCTGGATTTCGTGGATCATCTTCAGGAATACCTGCTTCAACTTTACCCACAAG
>JABMQB010000624.1 GCA_013203525.1 Mariniphaga sp. | reverse complement strand
CTTTTTTTGTCAATTGAAAATATCAGACTCGAATAAACAAAGCCTTAAAAGGCTTCATTTAAGCTCGGTATTATTAAAAATCAAAGAAAAAAAGGGGTTGTGCATCAGCTACCATTGTTGGTGAGCATACTAGCTAAAACCTGAATATTGTTCATATTGTCATCAACAATAAGCAGAGTATTCGTTTTTAATTCAATTTCTTTAATATCTGTCATAGACGAAGTTTATTGATTAAATCAGGAAACAGTTTAATCAGTTTTACAATTCCTTCTATATTGAAACTTTTTATTGCATCAACTATATCATTGCCATATAGTATGAATCCATTAATTTTGTAAAGAGTTCCAATTTTGATTAGTTTGTTTCCAAATAATTCAACTTTTTTAACAGGTTGCCTGGTTCTGATTTCTTCCCATAGCGGCATTAATTCATTTTCTATCCGGTCAATAACAATTGGTATATTCTCTGCAGCAATATTACCAATGTTGTATTCGAATTCAACAGATTCGTTTGATGCACTTCTGATTACTTTATGTTTGATATGATTTGTGAGTTCCAATAATAACTCAGGAATTTGAATTGGTTTAGATATGTATCCATCAAAATCGGATTCATTATTTTTGAGTACGTCATTTTTTAAGGTCGAAGTTGTAGAACAAATTACGGGTATGTTTTTAAATTCATCAGATTGCCTGATATAATGAAGTAATTCGGCTCCATCCATTACAGGCATTCTGATATCAGTTATAATTAAATCTGGTTTATTGTTTTTTAAAGCATGAATAGCTTCTTCACCGTTTAATGCCTGAAGAACTTTAAAACCTGCGTATTCAAGTATCCCACTTATAAAAACAAGGTTATTATAAACATCATCTACAATAAGTACAGTGGAAGGTTCAAATGCAATATCATTTAATCCCAGTTGTTCTGATTTTTTCTTTAATACATGAGTTGTTGTAACCAATGTGTTTTTGAGCAAAACTGAGAAAGTACTTCCCTTGGCCAGCCCACTTTTCAGTGATATACGTCCATTCATCAGTTTTACTAAATTTTGGGATATCGACAATCCAAGGCCAGTGCCACCGTGTTTTTTAGTATCATGTCCTTCATGTTGAGTAAATGAATCGAAAATAATTTCTTGGAATTCTTCTGAAATTCCTATACCGGTATCCTCTACTTCAACAATGAGGTTAATGCTAAAATTCTTTTTGTGGTCGGGTACCTTAAATGGTTTTTCAGGCCGTGCGATAAGTTTAATATGTCCTTTTTCAGTAAATTTCACCGCATTACTTACAAGGTTAATCAAGATTTGCCTTAGCCTTGCTTCATCCAGAAAAACTGCATTGGGTAAACTTTTATCTATTTCGAGAATAAAATCAATTTTTTTTCCGGCAATTTCGATTGAAAACATTTGATGGATGTCTTCAAAAAGAAGCCGTAAATCAATAAACTCGTAACTTAATTGAAGCATCCCGGCTTCTACTTTTGAAAGATCAAGGATATCATTTATAAGGTTTAATAAACTTTTGCCACTTGTTTTTAATGAGTTGAGATAGTTTTTTGCATGTGATTCAGTAATGCTTACTGATAACAAATCTGCAAATCCAAGTATTGCATTCATAGGAGTACGGATTTCATGACTCATATTTGCAAGAAATTCGCTTTTTGCCTTGGTTGCTTCATCGGCTTTTTCCTTTGCAATTAAAAGATCTTCCTCCAATTTTTTGCGTTGAGTAATATCCTGGCCTACGCGAATAAAGCTGATAATTGATTTATTTTCATCGTAAAGAGGGGATATGGATATTGATTCCCAAAATGCGTCACCTTTTTTTGGAATGCTTTTAATTTCACCACTCCATGTTTCACCTTTGTTAATTTTACTCCAAACATCTTTTCTTTCAGTTGGAAGTGTATTTGAAAACAATTTTACTTTTGGTTGTTTTCCAGAAATTTCAATAAATGTATAACCTGTTTTTTCCGTGAAGTTGCGGTTTACATATTCAATGTTCCCATTTGTGTCAATAATAAATACAGCAGCTGGATTTTGTTCCACTGCCTGTGAGAGTTTTCTGATTTCAGTATGCGATTTTTTAAGGCTTTGAAGAGCGTTTTCCGCTCTTTTGCGTTGTTCGTTTGAGTCTTGAAGCAGGTTCATTGCAGCTTTTCGCGACTTATCAAGATCAACTGTCCGTGAATTGACCAGCTTTTCAAGCTCCGTTTGAGATTTGATTATTTGAGCTTCAATTTTCTTTTTTTCAGAAATATCATGAACCACGCCAATTAATGAGGTGCAAATTTCATCCTCACTGAAAACAGGAGTTACAGACAAAGCTCCTGAGATTTTACCCGAGGGCAGGATTGATGTTTCTTCCCATGAAATTGTTTTTTTATTTTTTATTGCCTGAGTATATTTTTCAATTGCAATTTTTACCGATTCATGGCTTAAAACTTCTTCAATCGGAAGGTTTATAACTTCATTAATTTTGCGCCCTGTAATTTGTAAATATGTATTGTTTACAGAAAGAATGCTAAATTTATTTTCTGGGCCAACACTTATTCTGAACAATCCAACACCGGCTGTATCATAAATAAGTGAAAGATTTTTCTGGCTGTCTTTTAATGCCTGTTCCGATTTTATAAGTTCACTAATATCCCTATTTACAGCAAGAGCAACTTTTTCACCCTTTAAAATAATTGTTGTAATTATTACTTCTACCCAGTAAACAGTTCCATCTTTTCGTCTTTTTTTCTCAGTAAACCTAAGGATTCCTGATTTGATTAGTTCTTTTTCATCACGTAAAAATTTATCTTCATCAAGGCTTTCCAATAAATCTTCCCCTATTCTTTTTTTAAGTAATTCTTCGCGGGAATAACCTGTTTGAGACTCTGCAGCCGGGTTTGTTTCTATTATTTTTCCTTTGTTTTTTCCTCCCAGTACGGTTACAAAAATCGCATCTGGTAAGTTTTCAATGACTTGTTTAAAACGATGTTCGCTTTCTTTTATATTTTTCTGAGCTTCGAATTGTGCAGTTACATCGTTAAAACTCCACACTCTTCCTTCAACAGAGTTTTCTATCAACAAAGGAAAGGAACGACGTTCAATTTTTCTGCTATCAATAAATTCAATAACATCATAATCTATTTTATCCGACTTATATAATTGTTTTACTTTATCTATAAATTCTTGAGGGTTTACAAGTTGAGATAAAACAAAATCAAGTAATTTTTTGTCATTTTTAGTTTCAATTAAGCTATCGGGGATATTCCAGATTTTAAGAAAATTAGAATTAAAGTGGGTAACTTCACCTTCGTTATTTACAACTAAAATGCCTTCGCCGGTTGATTCGAGCGTTGCTCGTAACAGCGATTGGTTTTCAACTAGTTTTATTTCGGCTTCTCTTTGTAATGTAATATCTCTCCAAACCGTATATATCCTGTTTTTATCATCTCCAGGAATTAATGTCAATGATACATCAATCCAGAGATTATGATCATTTTTGTCTTTATGAACCCAGTCAAACCGGTGATTTCCGTTTTTCAAAACCAACTGAATCATTTCATTGGCTTTATCTTTTGAATTTTGCCTGTCAGGCTGAAATTCGGGGGAGATATCCCATGGGGTTTTGCCAATCAGTTCTTTTTTATTTTTATATTTTAGATAAGAAACGGTGGCATCATTACATTCAATAAATACTTCGTCTTCAATAAGAAGGGTAGGATCGGAGGATTCTTCAAATAAAGCCCGGTAACGTTCTTCACTTTCAACAATTTTTCGTTCCGATATTTTTTTCTCTGTAATATCCCTACCCGTACCCAATAAGTGTACCTTGCCATTAAGCTTAACAGGAAACATCCGTAATTCAGAAATGATTTTTGTCCCATCTGGTTTGCTCATTTGTAATTCCAGTGGTTTTGAGCTTTTACCTTGTATAGTATCTGCCATTAAAGCAACAGCTTTGGGTAAATCCTTTAATGAAACAATGCCCAACTGTAAGAAATTTTTATTTACAATTTCATTTTTTGAAAGTCCCAGCATTTTTTCTGTATACTTATTTACATCAATGGTATTTCCTTTTAAGTCGCTTAAGAAATAGGCATCCGGGGCATTTTCAAATATTATTTTCAATCTTTCTTCAGAACTGCGAATCTCTTCTTCTGATTTTTTTCTTTCAGTAATATCTCTTACTATTGCCTGAACATAAATCCCATCAGAGAGCTCCATCTTGTTTAGGCTCACTTCTGCGGCAAATGTGGTACTATCTAATTTTTTATGAGTCCATTCAAATAATTGTGGTTTACCTGCCAATGCTGCACCGATTTTTTTTGAAATTTTTTTAAGTGAATTGCTTCCATCAGGTTGTTTGTCAGGGAATAATATTGTTGGAGGTTTTCCAATTATCTGATCTCTTGTACACTTAAATAATTCAGTTGTTTTTGAATTACAATCAACAAAAAATCCATCCTTAAACAGAAAAATTGAATCGTTTGCTGAATTAAAAATATTCCGGAACTTTATTTCATTTTCAATCAGTTTTTGTTCAGCAAGTTTTTTCTGCGTTATATCTCTTCCTGTGGATTGGATTTCATATAATTTCCCGTTTTCATCAAACAATGCCCTGTCTGTCCATTCTTTCCATATTGTTTTCCCGTTTATTATTGATTCATGTTCGTTTTTCGAAACGGGATTAATAATACTTAATTTGCTAATCCTTTTTTGTAATTGGGTCCAGGCATCAGGATTAATAGTATCGACAAAGGTTGTTCCTGTTAGTTCATCAACTGTTTTGTTATAATAATCGGCATACGCTTTATTAACAAAAGTCCTTGTTCCATCGGGTTTCCAACGGTATATAAATTCTGTCTGCCCTTCAATAATGGCTTTGTATTTTTCTTCGCTTAAAATTAGAGCTTTTTCTGCTTTGTCTCTTTCTGTTATATCCAGAATTATTGCTGTATATGATTGTCGGTTATTAAAAGTGGACAATTGTAAGTGTACTTCAACTTTGTATAATGAATTATTTTTCCTTTTATGATGGGTATAAAACAATATTTTTTCATCTTGTCCGGATGTCAGAGGCAGTATTAATTCTTTAAATGAATTATAAGTAAAATCAGGCTTTATATCAAGAGGTGTAATGATTAATAATTCATCAATAGAATATCCAAGGTTATTTTGTGCAGCTTGGTTAACTTCCAGAAACTTGAAGGTTTTAGCATCAAATATGTAAATTTCATTTAAGGATTCTTCAAATATTTTATTGAATTGAACAATTTTATCCTGTGTTTCAACCTGTTCTGTAATGTCTTCTACAATGGTGATAAATTTTTCTGATCCATTATCTGTATTAATCAGGTTGGTTGATAAAGAAAGCCAAACAATACTTCCGTCTTTACGTTTTCCCTTTATGCGGAGGTTTTTAACAAATCCCTTTTTTAGTTTATTCCGAAATTTATCCCGTTCTTCATTATTGGCATAAAAATCGAGAGATTTGGATTTTAGAAATTCTTCTTTGCTTTTATAGCCCAGTATTTCTACAAATGCCTGGTTTACTTCAATAATATTTTCATCATGAGAGCTAATTAAAACACCTGCCGGGAGGTTCTCAAAAAGTTGAATATCTCTATTTACCATCATTCTTTTCCAAATTTGAATTATTTGAGTCGCTCCATACCGGAGGATATTTAATTTCTTTTCCCATTTGTTTGTACAAGGAATTAACTTCTTCTTTCATTTCTATTATTTTTAATTCCCTGTCAACCATAGCTTTGTTGAATAATTCCAGTTCTTCTGTATATTCTTTTAGTTTTTGTTCAATTTCTTTTCTTTCTGTAATATCTTCTTTAACCGCAATAAAATTTATTATTTCCTGTTTTGAATTGCGTAAAGGGGAAATTGATGTGTATTCCCAATGCAATTCACCATTTTTCTTTTTATTACAAATTTCGCCATACCAGTTTTTACCTGATATTAATGTATTCCATAGCTTGATAAAAAACTCTTTTGAATGTTTCCCTGAATTTTGAATTCGTGGATTTTCACCAATTATTTCTTTTTCTATATATCCCGAAATTTTTACAAATTGCTGGTTTACATATTCAATATTCCCGTTTATATCAGTGATTATAACAGAAGATGGGCTTTGCTCAAGTGCCTGCGATAGTTTTTTGATTTCCCGGTTCGAGGCCAGTAATTCCTCCCTTGATTCATTTACATCATCTAACAGGAAACTCAATGCATTTTGTGATTCTTTTAGTTGTTTGGCCTGTTTTTCAAATTCAATTGTCCTTTCTTTTACCAGTTCTTCCAATTTCCCACGATGTTTTATTAACTCCGATTCCATTTTTTTTCTTTCGCTAATATCAATGGCAATTCCCCGAATACCTATTATCTTTTTGTCCTTTACAACCGGTGAATTAAATATCTGGAAATAACCGGTTGATCCATCAGGGAGAATTGATTTATAATCATTTCCGGTAATAACATCTCCGTTTAAAACTTTTTTTACATTTAAATATAATCTTTCATGGTCATCGGGATGAATAAAATCTATTATTTTCAGCTGTTCTATTTCTATTGATTCATTTAAATAAAATTTGGTGTATGCCGTTTTATTTAAAAATTTATATTTCCCATTGTTATCTATTTCAAAAACTATTTCAGGAAGTGCATCGGCCAGTTCACGGAATTTATGTTCGCTTTCAATAAGTTTTTTCTCAGCATCTTTACGGGCAGTAATATCAACCAGTGTAAGAAGTAAAGTTACCTCAGGTTTTTGTGATAATTGTTCAATATAACAAAGGTAAGTTGAAGATAATGGTTTTCTGTTTTCGACTGATTCAATGGTGATTTCTGTATTGTCGTGGATTTTTTTACTATTCAGCGAATTTGTAATAAAACTTAATAATTTGCATTGTTTACATTCATCGTGTTTGCCACAATCCAATCCGGTTATACAATACATACAATTCAAAGCAAATCCGGTAGTTAGGTTTAAAATTTCTTCGGCTGATTTTTTTGAAAGTTGAAGCCCTTTTTTATTGATTTTCAAGACTTTTCTTTCGGAAGAAATTACCATGATAATGGCCGGCGAATTATTAAATATTGCGGTTAATTCCTTTTCACTCTGT
>JABMQB010000059.1 GCA_013203525.1 Mariniphaga sp. | reverse complement strand
GTGTAATCCCCTGTTACCGAACTGCTGTAACCACTCATTTCTACTTTATACCAGCCTACGGTTAAATCCCTTGTGATTTTTGAATTGGTGTTTTCACCTGAATCATCATCGTAGGTTATTTGCGTAGTGCCGTCGTTTTGATAAAGTACCATATACATATCGGTACTGCCATGGGTTTCAATATAATGTTCACCGCTTGTTGTAACTTCGAACTGGTACCAATGGCTTTCGCCTGCACTTAATGTGGCACTTGCGGCTGCCCCATCTACTATTAAGGTTGTAATAGAGGGAGTCCCTCCACCGTCTGTCAGATTAAATAAACTTTCAATTTCATCTGTATTTAATGGTCTGTTGTATAATCTAAATTCATCAATTTTCTCTTCATAATTACTACGGTTTTGTGACCAACCTTGACCTAGATAAAAATTTTCTCCTCCTCCAAATATAAAGCCAGGATTAGTATAAGTATATGTTGCCGATAAACCCCCATCAAAATAAACTTTAACATTTCCATTTGAATAATAGTTGATTGTAAAATTATACCATATTGTTGAATTAAAATCAATCTCTTCAATGACTTCAATATACTCATTTCCAAATCCTATTCGATATCCTGGAAGAGAGGGTAAAAGATGTAAATAAAACCTATCATTATTACTGGCATAATATTGATACACGAATCCAGCATTTTTTGGATTAATCCAAACGCTTATTGCCCCACTATCAGTATTAACATTTGCATTAGTTTCCGATGAATTCCAAATAGTAATGTTATCATTAATGCCATCAAATAAATATGCTTTTGATGAATTGCTAAATTTATCTGATGTTAAACTTGCACCACTTACAACACCATCATGATTATTTCCACTTTCATCATTCGCATTACCGTTAAAAGGATAATACAGAACTAATCCATCATCTAAATTTACTTGACCGTAAGACAAATAACTCACTAATAACAATGTAATTAAAAATACTTTTTTCATGGTATTATAATTTTAAATTTTTATAGGTCAGAGTTTTTATATAATGTTTCTGAGCGTCAAATAAAAAACAAGCGTAAAGTAAATGAAGAGTTTGACTTATGTGTTGGGTTTGCTTTTCTCTTATTTTGTGCGATAGCCTTTTCATGAATACCAGGTTACATATTACAAGTAATGTACATGTATGATGGTACCTAATATTTCCAAAATACATTTTCAAATAATTAATCCTATATTCCAAATACCAATTCTAATATTGATTCACCAAACTAGTGCATTTTACTATTAAATTTCAAAGGGTATGAATTTAATTACTAATCCCTTATTATACCTCACTATTAATTATTAAATGATGGTTTAAAAATAAACCAATGATTTAATCCAAAATATTTTATCTCTCCAATTTTGACCTATTATCCCTTTGTTTAATCCTATATTAACAATATAAAGAGTCTATTATTAATAGCTTTTTTTCTAATTCCAGAGTGTATTTAGAATGTATTTTGCACGAATTTCATACAAATTATAAATTATTTTAATCAAATACAATTCTTTATGATGTAGAATATCATCTAATATTGTCATATTCAGCAAAGCATATGGTTTAAATAAAAAAATGTACCTATCAACTTAATCATTAACAAATACATGCATTTTATCAAATAAAAAAAACAAAACAAATAAATACGTTAATTGACTCATTGTTTTTTTATACGGTTTTAATAAATCCAGGCGGTTTTCGATGCCTGGAAACCTGTTCAAAAGCGTATGCATATTTTAAAAGAGTTGGCTCGCTCCATGCTTTTCCAAAAAAAGATACTCCAACAGGAATTCCATGCACATAACCTGCGGGAACAGTAATATTTGGATAGCCCGAAATTGCAGCAGGTGATGAGCTACCTCCTCCAAAATGATCACCATTAATCCAATCTATTGTCCAGGCAGGTCCATTTGTTGGTGCTATAATAGCATCAAGTTTATGTTTTTCAATTTCTGCATCAATACCTTCTTCCTGACTTAGTTTTTTTGATTCTGCCAAAGCATCCAAATATTCCTTTTCAGTTAATTCACCCTTTTCCTGAGCTGTTTCAAAAATTTCCTGTCCAAACCAAGGCATTTCAATATCAGCATTAACTTTATTGAATTCAATCAGGTCGGCAAGGTTGTTTGGTTTCGCATTCGGATGGCTTTCAAGATATTTATTAAGGTCAGCCTTAAATTCATATAATAATACCTGGTATGCGGGACGCCCCATCCGACGGCTGGTTTCAAATTCAAACTCAATTACTTCTGCACTGTTTTCCTGTAAAGATTGTTGTACCTTTTTAATTACTTCGTCAACTTCATTATGAAATCCCAACATATTGGTTGCAATTCCTATTCTGGCTCCTTTCAATCCATCTTTATCAAGGAATTGAGTATAATCCTTATAAAATTTACCTTTGGGAACATGTGTTTCGCTATCCCTGGGATCAAACTCCGCAAGTGCTCCTAAAAGAATTGCTACATCTTTTACTGACCGGGCCATGGGACCAGCCGTATCCTGGCTATGTGCTATCGGAATTATTCCCTGCCGGCTCCACATACCAAGAGTAGGTTTAATACCAACAATTCCATTTACTCCAGATGGGCATACAATCGAACCATTGGTTTCGGTACCAATGGTTATCGTACATAAATTACCTGAAACAGCTGCCCCGGATCCTGAACTTGAACCACAAGGGCTTCGGTCAAGACAATAAGGATTTCGCACTTGTCCGCCACGGCCACTCCATCCACTGCTTGAATTAGTTGAACGGAAATTAGCCCATTCACTTAAGTTGGTTTTCCCTAACAAAACAGCGCCTGCCTCCCTTAATTTATTAACAATGAATGCACCATTGGGTGCAATATTTCCCTCAAGGGCATGCGACCCGGCAGTCGCCTGCATTTTATCTCCTGTATCAATGTTATCTTTTATCATTATAGGAATACCATGAAGTGGCCCCCGAACCTTGCCATCCTTTCTTTCTGCATCGAGTTTTTCTGCAATATCCAAAGCATCAGGATTAAGTTCGATAACAGACTTAAGAAAGGGATCAACTTTTTCAATCCTAAAAAGATACTTTTTACAAACATCAACTGAGGTCAATTCACCAGTTTCCATTTTACTTTGTAACTCATCGATTGTAATTTCATTTAGCTCAAACTCTGCAAAATTAATTCCTGATGTGGCATCAAAACTATTATCTGAAATATTCTGGCAGGCGCCCAAGCCGGATACAGCAATTGCAGATCCTCCCAGTGCTGAAGTTTTAAAAAAAGTACGCCGTTTCATTTTTTTAAATTTGATTTGTTTGAAGATAGATAAAACAGTATAAAGTGGCAAAATAATTCACTTCTTAAAATAATTATATCAAAAGAATTTTACCTTGAGTTTCAGAAATCATCTCATAATCAGGAACAGCTTAACGTACCTATATTCAATATATTATTTTACCGATTTATGCTTTTCGTGACATAAAAGTATTATTTTAGAAAAGTATATAAAACCAAAGATTATGAAAACGCTTTATTCACTTCTCTTTTTAATAGTTATCCTCATTGTAAGTTCATGTGATTTGATTTTTCCTGATGAGGAAAAAAAAGAAGACACAGAAGCCGTTCCTGCCGGACGAATTCTGCTAAATTTTTTATATAATAATGTGGAATTCAAATATGTGTATAATGATGGCAGTAATGATATTTATGGAGCGGGTGGCCAGAATGGAAATTTCGATTCAGATTATGGTACATCGGTATCAAAAACTGAAAATGGCGTAAAAGTTATGATTGGGGCAATTGATAGGGTAATGCCATTTGGTGAAACTGTTAAAGCAGATTTAAAACTTGTTTTTAACGATGATGAATTATTGATAAGAGAGCTGGAATTTGAAAAAACTTCAACAAAAAATAATACGGAGGAATGGATTTTAAAAGCCAGAGATATCATTAAATTTGATGAAGATGATGTAAAAATTGTCTATAAAATATCAGGAACCGATGTTTGTTCCAATTCAACCGATTTCCAATATAAATTAATAACAAGCAGTTATACCGAAACTGTTTCTGACTGGAATAAATGCCTGGCTAATGATGCCAGCCATATAACTATAGAAATTTATAAATAAACTATTCTTCAAGCTGATTTAACAAATCTCTCACGGCCTCAACATCGCTAACATAATACTTAGCAGCTGTTGTTTTTGTACCAACTTTTATGGTATATGCCGATTCCGGAAGTGCGTTAAATGTGTATTCATCGGTCCAGTCATCGCCAAGGGCAAGTACAAAATCAAATTCCGTGTCCCCAATTTTATTCAAAGCTGCACGGCCTTTATTGATTCCTGCGTTTTTAATTTCTATCACCTTATCACCATCCATAATTTCAAGGTTCAGATTGGCAATATAATTTTTCAAATCATCTTTTAATTCCCATGCCCGCTGTTGCCCCATATCCGGGTCGGCATCGCGGTAATGCCACACCAATGAGTAATTTTTATATTCAATAAATGAGCGTGGTGTTCGATCGACAAAACTTTGCAAAACAGGTTCAATAATTTCAATCCAATCTTTTTCAATCAAATCAGTCATTTGCCATTCTTCGTTTGGATTTTTATTCCACACACCATGTTCGGCAATAAATGCCAATTTATCAAAACCTTTAAACCATTTTGATAAAGTCTCTTTATCCCTTCCACTAATAATAACAACAGTATTATTTTTTTCAGCAATCAGTTTTTTAACAATTGAATAAAGTTCCTTAT
>JABMQB010000623.1 GCA_013203525.1 Mariniphaga sp. | reverse complement strand
TAGCATCAACATTTGCGGTGTTGCCATAGGTTATAGTTAGTTTATGCCATATATTTGACAGGAAGGCCTTTCGGGATGTAATATCAACCCATGGTTCAGGAAATTCACCTGCTTGCAATTTAAAGGTATCAGTTGCAGCATACAAAAATTCACCATCTTCAATTATTTCAATTAAATATTCACCCACTGGTTTTTCAAACATATTAAACCTTACAACCAGATGGTCTGTGTCGATAATAATTGTAGTATCAGGCAGTAAAACAGAAGAAGAGTTTTTTAGTTGAATGGAAGTATTTTCAGTAAAACCTCCACCATAAACATTAAAAGTTACTTCACCTGTATTTCCTCCTTCCAAAGGGGTTATAGAATGAATGCCTTCTATTTGAATCTTTTTTGTTACGGTTTCATAAACATCACAAAACTGAGCAGTAAGGCAAACTTCATATGTGCCTGGATTTTCATATTCATGGTAAGGATTTGATGAATTGCTCTCCGAGTCATCATTAAAATTCCAGTGAAAAGAGCTTGCATTTTCTGATTTATTCTGAAATTCAACACTGTTACCCTGAATTATAAAATCAAAATCGGGCACATTCCCTGAAATAGTTCCTACGGGTTGATTTGTTATCCAGGGATATATATCAACATTACCTTCTACTGCATTGCCTCTTCCATCCGGATTATACACTTCATTTTTAGGTCCGTTTTCACTTCCCCACCAATTGTTTGTTGCCGTAATAAAAATAGCTCCATTATTAATAATTCCCTTATTATTACTTACAATTCTGTTATTTTCAATTACTGGATTGCCTTCAGCTAAAACCTGAATACCCACTTCATTCATGAGGATTGAATTTGATTCTATTTTAGGATTTGCAGCTATTACAGATATGCCACGATAGCCTGATTCGGATATTATACAGTGCTTAACGACAACATCATCCGATTTAATCGTTATTGCAGCTTCTCCACCTGAATACATAATGTAACAATAATCCATATTTCCCGAAGAACCCTCATTAAAACCAACAGTACCCCAGTCGTAAGCATTAGGCACAGAGTTTAAACTATCATTTTCAGTATCTCCCCCAAAACAGTCATCAGAAATAGAAGTAAAAATAATGGGTTGATCCTTTTTGCCCTTAGCATTTAATGTTCCGGAAACCCATATTCCACTGTTATAATCTACAAATTTAAAGATTGATCCGGGAGATATAGTTAACCCTGCATTTTCAGATACCGTTAGAATATTGAAAACAATAAACGGGAATCCGTCATCCCCATCCAGGGTATTGTCACCGCCAATAACCCCAAACATTCCAAAACCATTGTGGGAAGAACCGGTACTGCTGTTCCCTGACAGGGTCACTCCAACAGTTTCATCCTTTAATTCGCCGAATACAGGCCAATTGACATTATCAGTAAAAGTATTATTGGAAAATTCCAGCACCTTGCTGGCATCAAGACCTCTAAAATACAAACCCTCGTACTGGTTACCGGTAAAACTGCAATTATTTATGTCCGGACTACACCCCTCCAAATAAATACCACGTTCCGAAGAATTGTCAAACCTACAGGAATTTACCTGTACCTGGCTGGAATATATATTTAAAGCAGCTGATGTGTACTCACCTCCACCATAAAGAAAATAAGTATGTTTAAAATCACCTGTGCTTGTTTCACGCATCCAGATAGCTGCCCAGTCACCATATGCTGGAAAGGATGAATTTCCATCATTATTTGAATCATTTCCATAAGAGTCATCTTTTATGGATGTAAATACCACAGGATTTAATTCAGTTCCTCCTGAAGTCAAACTGCCATGGATATCCAGGCTGTGGCCTATGCCGTTATACTTGAATACCGTACCTTCTGATATGGATAACCCTGAATTTTCAGATACCATTATACTCCCGTTAACAATAAACGGGAATCCGTCATCACCATCCAGGGTAATGTCACCGCCAATAACACCGGACATGCCAAAACCATTGTGGGAAGAACCGGTACTGCTGTTCCCTGATAGCGTTATCCCAACTGTGGCATCTTCTAATTTACCCAAAACTGCCCAGTTGACATTATCGGTAAATGAATTGTTGGAAAAAATAAACTCCTTGTTGGCATCAAGCCCAATAAAATACAAACCTTCTGTCTGGTTGCCAGTAAAACTGCAGTTATTTATGTCCGGGCTACACCCCTCCAAATAAATACCACGTTCCCAAGAATTGTCAAACCTACAGGAATTTACCTGTATCTGGCTGGAATATATATTTAAAGCAGCTGTCGTATAC
>JABMQB010000622.1 GCA_013203525.1 Mariniphaga sp. | reverse complement strand
GATTTACGAAGATCACTTCGATGGACAGGATTAGTATCATCTAAAGTTTCAAATCTTGAAATAGCTGCTTCAACCGGCATTCATGATGCTGATGCAGTTGTAAAACAACTTCTTGCAGGAGCTCAGGTAACACAGCTTTGTTCAACTGTTTATAAAAATGGCACTTCTGTAATTGGAGAAATACAAGATGGTATACAGGATTTTATGAAAAAATGGAACTTTAAAAAAATTGAAGATTTCAGAGGTCGTTTATCGTATAAAAATATCCATGATCCTATGCTGTACGAACGGTCTCAGTTTATGAAGTATTTTTCAAACAGATAAATGTACTAATAAACAATACTTCATTCCTGCCAAAGCAGGAATCTTATAATAAACAAATTCCTGATATTCGTTTTACTTCTTCAGGAATGATAATTTAATCATCCAATGGTTTAAATGGGAATAATCGTTTGATATTTTCTTTAGGAAGTTTCAAAATCAGGGAAATCGATGAATTCAAAGTTAATTTATCTAGCTTAACCGTTGAACCAAAACCAGCAGATAAAACCAAACGAATACCATCGTTTTCAATACCTGCCGATCCACCCAGATTATGGATGTTGTCGCTGAAATTATTTAACAGGAATACTGAATAAAGGAATTTTTTTCCTGTAACCCGAAGTTCACTTTTGCTCTGGAATAAGCCATTTTCGTAATGAAGTATAAATTGGGGGCTTATTTCTTTTGACCTGGATAATACACCGTTACTTTTTCGGTTTGCCCGTGTTGAAAAGTGGGCAAGAATTTTATAGGGTGCCCTTGATGATTCTACTTTTTCATCGTTTTTAAGTTGGAATCCATAATACCCGGATATTCCAAACTGAATATTTTCAACGATAAACAACATGCTTCCACCCAGTTTGTAAACATCCGATCGGAGAAATGCTTTGCCGGGTGTATTCTGATAATTTTCAAATGAATTTCGCCATTCATCAAATCCATAAGCAAACCATTGTTTTACTGGTTTGGTATATCCAATATAACCCGATGGGAAGAAAATACCCTTAAATCTTTTTATCCGTGGAGCAAAAGAAAAACCGAATTCAAGTGTATTTATATTAACATCAGCTTGTAATCCTTGTTTGAAAAAAATTGCTGTTCCTCCCTTCAATTTTGGTGAATAACGGTCGTAAACTAGGGTAAATTCATTAAAAATTTCATCCTTAGATTTTGCAAATACTGAATATGAACTCCATACATTCGATTTGTATTTGAACCCTGCATACGAAGGATTTAATAAAATATTATTATAGCTGTTTAACGATGAGTAAAACTCCTGTGCTTTCAGAGAACTGACAGGCAGGATTATTAGGCAAAAAAATGATATGAAAAGTAAATGCTTCAAGCCGTTTCTGGAAATCAGTTTTTTTGGTTAAGAACTTTAGTAATAGTTATTATAGCCTCTTTAATAAAATATTGCCGGGGATCATCAGTGCCGGTCAAATGTGATTTTAACTTTTCAATCTCATTTTCTAAAATCGAATTTTGAGGCATATATTCCATATTTTCGATAACAGTAAAAGCTTCAAAAGAAATTTCATCCGATTCATGAATTAACAGATCGGTAAATAATGAAAGGTGTTGAGCAAAGTTTAGTCCGTTTTGCCAACACGCTTCAACCAGTTTTTTTCGAATAGTTTTAAATTGATTATCCCTGATGGCCTCACATAAGTAATTAGTCGCTCCTTTTTCTTTTAGTTCATTTAGTAAATTAAAAACTGATGAATGAACCGTATCAAAATTTGTAGAATTTGCTAATTCTATTAAATACGGAATGTATCCTATCTTTCCTGATGATCTCATTTTATCAATAACAGTGAGATTTATTTTTTCATCATCTGACTGTAATTGCCTGATAATTTCATTATTGACCTTAAAACTCTTATTTTTCTCCATTGATACTAACCCTAAATTCGCAATTTTGGTTACAGCAAAATTCAAATAAATTAAAACAATAACGCGATTTATCTTTCTATTGTTATTTGCAATTTATAAGGATGCAAAATTAACGCAAAAAATGAGTTAAAACATTTCGTTTTTCGATTTGTTTGGATTAATCAATACATTTGCACCTCAATTTTAAAAATTAGATGGATAAAATCCGTGAACTTGGCGAAGCTAAAATAGGACCGTTAATGCTCAAATTTTTTATTCCTGCATTTATAGGAGTATTTGTTAATGCCCTGTATAATATTGTCGACAGGATTTTTATCGGGCAGGGGGTAGGAGCAGAAGCATTATCCGGAATATCGGTTATTTTCCCGATAATGCTGATAATGATGGCTTTTGGTATGTTGATAGGAGTTGGGACAGGCGTGTTTGTTTCTATTAACCTTGGGAAAAAAGATATGAAAGGGGCAGAACGGACTCTTGGGACTGGTTTTGCTCTGATGATTTTAGTTTCTATAATTATTACCATAGTAATATTTCTTGTTAAAGAACCTGTACTTCGTTCGTTTGGCGCTACCGACGAAACATTACAATATGCCAATGATTACCTTGATATTATTATTGGCGGTGTAATTTTTATGGTTGTTGGATTTTCTTTGAATAATGTCATCCGTTCGGAAGGCAATGCAAAGGTGGCCATGTACTCAATGATAATAAGTGCTGGTACCAACCTGATTTTGGATCCAATATTTATTTTTTGGCTTGATATGGGAGTTAAGGGAGCAGCCTATGCTACCATTATTTCCATGTTTGTACTAATGGTTTGGGTTCTTTTACATTTCCGTAGTAAGCGTGCAGTTGTACATCTTTATAGAAAAAATATTAAAATTGATTGGGGAATTTTAAAACAGATATTGGCTATTGGAATGGCTCCTTTTACTATGCAAATAGCTAATAGTTTTGTCCAGGGTTTATTAAATAAAAAGCTAATAATTTTTGGAGGCGACCTTGCCGTTGGGGCGATGGGTATCATCAACTCAGTTGCCACCATGGTTATTATGGCTATTGTTGCAATTAATATGGCATCGCAGCCTATAATAGGATTTAACTTTGGAGCTAAGGATTCAAAACGTGTAAAAGAGGCTTTAAAAATATCGTTGATTGCTGCTACCGTAATTGCTGTTATCGCCTTCACTTTTATCGAAGCAATTCCGGGCGTTTTGGTTACCCTATTTAATTCTGATAGCCAGGAGTTATATAATTTATCAGTTAATGGATTAAGGATTGTTGTTATTGCCTGGCCAATAATTGGTTTTCAGGTTGTGGCATCTCATTTTTTTCAGGCGATTGGAAGGGCAAAAATTGCTGCATTCACTACGCTGTTCCGACAGGTAATCGGATTAATACCTTTATTATTTATTCTTCCAGAATTTTTAGGTTTAAACGGGATTTGGATAGCTTATCCAATAGCCGATTCAGCTTCAGCTTTTGTTGTAAGCTTTTTTCTGATAAAAGAATGGCGGAGGTTGGATGGACTTAATAAACCAGAAGCTATAAAGAATTAATTGTTATTTTTCCTCTTTTTTCCCATCGGAATAAGATGCAAATCTTCCTTTTTCTCGAGAATGAATATTATCATGCCTTGACCAGGGCCAACCACCAAATTGAGTTTTATGATAATCATTAAACGCCTGTTGGATTTCGGTGTTTGTATTCATAACAAATGGTCCATGTTGTACTACAGGTTCATTAATTGGTTTTCCCTGAAGCAATAACAGATTAGATTTTGTTTCTCCGTTTTTTATAATTACAGGATTATCAGCAAGCAGTTCCACAGAATGGTATGGTTTTATGTTTACTCCGCCAATGTTTATATCAACTCCTTTATAGAAATACAATGAACGGTTTAATCCAGTTGATGCGCCTGGCATTGTCCATTGTGCATTAGTCCCCATTTTTATTAACCAAATTGCTACTTCATTTTCTTGATTTGCTGCCCATGAATCGGGTGCTGAAATATCACCTATTTTCCCGGCAATCACAGTGACTTCAGTTTTATTGCCATTATTATCCTTATTTGTAAGAATAGGAATGTCTTCCGCCCAAAGCATTGTGTAATGAGGATTGGCAAATTTTTGTTTTCCAGGTAGGTTAAGCCATATCTGAAAAAGTTCCAATGGATTAGATTTTTTCAGGTTTAGCAAAGGAAACATTTCAGAGTGTTGCAGCCCCGAACCTGCTGTCATCCATTGTACATCACCGTTTCCATATCTTCCGGCGGCTCCATGAGAATCAGAATGATCAACAAATCCTTTTAATACAACAGTAACTGTTTCAAATCCTCTGTGTGGGTGAGCAGGAAATCCCGGAATTGACCTTCCGTGATACATACGCCAACCATCCTTTGTTGTAAAATCCTGCCCAAGGTTTCTGCCTTTCAATGAAGCATCTGGACCGAACTGATCATTTCCATTAGGATAATTATCGAGATGGTGAACACAAAATAAAAACGGATCGCCCGTTTCCCATGTGAATCCAAGTGGTTTTATGTTGAAGATAAGTTTATTGCTCATTAAATTTAATCTGAATTTATTAT
>JABMQB010000621.1 GCA_013203525.1 Mariniphaga sp. | reverse complement strand
TGATAAATTTCAGGAAAGGACAACTAAAGTTTTTTACAATAAATTTCAAGAAGGGTTCATTTTTTCGTAACATGTCAATTGTCATGACAGGGACGGCAATTGCGCAGATTATTGGCTTTTTGCTAATGCCTGTGGTTAGTAGGCTCTATACAAGCTCTGATTTTGGAGTTTATGGATCTTTTATTTCATTGTCTGGCATTACTGCTTCTATCGCAACATTTCAGTATTCCCAAGCAATTATGCTTCCAAAGAAAAAAAAAGATGCTTTTAATCTATTTTTTATGTCTTGTTTGTCTGCAGTCTTAGTAACTTTTCTTGTAGTTATTATTATTGTATTATTTCCAACTTCCTTACAAAAATTAATCAAAATCCCAAGTGCTTGGCTATTAATACTTCTTCCTATTGCAACCCTTATTAGCGGATTAAATCAAAGCTTGCAAGCATGGAGTGTCCGAGCAAAGGCATTCAAACATACAGCTTCATCCCAAATAATCAGAACCATATCATCAAGTGGAGTCTGGCTTTTGGCTGGACTTAAAAATGCAGGTTTTGCAGGCCTAATAGCTGGATCAGTTATGGGGGGTATATTGGCTAGTATTAATCTGATCAAGGTATTATATCGCGATTTTAAAACCTTTTGGATCTCTGTTAGCTGGGCAAATTTTAGAAACTTGGCTTTGGAATTTAGAAATTTTCCATTTTTTGCAGCGCCTCAAAATCTTTTGAATGCTGTTTCACAAGGATTACCTGTACTTTTATTAGGACACTTTTATGGGATTGAAATTGCTGGATTTTATGCTTTTGGGATGAGGTTATTAATGACTCCCACTGGATTTGTATTAAAGGCTATGCGGCAAGTGCTCTTTCAAAAGGCCAGCGAGATATATAACCGTGGCATTAATTTAAGCGGCTATTTTTTAAAAACAACGGGTGTACTTGTTGCTTTAGCCATCATTCCGGGTTTAATTTTATTTATATGGTCTCCCCAAATCTTTTCATTCGTATTCGGTCAAGAGTGGTGGGAGGCTGGTATTTATTCACGATGGCTAATTTTATGGGTATTCATGATGTTCTGCAATGTACCTTCAATTTTATTCGCCAAAATATTACGTCAACAGAAAAACCTATTCCTATTTGAATGCCTGGTTTTATCAACAAGGATGGCAGTATTAGTTGTAGGGGGGGCGTACTGGACAGCACTGAATACTGTCATTGTCTTTTCTATCCTTGGATTAATTTTGAATTTGTTCCTTATTTTATGGGTAGGAATTCTGTTATTCAAACAAAAAAAAGCTCTATTAGTCCAACAGATTTCGGTAAATAAGGTTAATTATTTTGACTAATTAATGATATTTTTTAAAATATTTTATGAATAAGGATTTTAATTCGACAATACAACTACTCATAGGAGCAGACATTTGTCCCATTGGTCGCAATTTACCTTTTTTTCAGCTTGGGGAAGCTACGGCACTATTTAATGATCTTCTTCCTGAGTTTGAAAGTGCGGATCTGTCAATCGTAAATCTCGAGTGTCCTCTCATTCAAGATGAATCTCCAATAAAAAAAATAGGGCCAGTCTTGGGAGCGCCAACTACGTGCGTAAATGGCTTAAAAGCTTCTGGTATCAATATAGTAAATCTCGCGAATAATCACATCATGGATCATGGATCCCAAGGCCTTGAAACAACCCTTGAAACGCTCAAAAAAAATGGAATTGCATATTTTGGTGCAGGAATGGATCTGTTTAATGCAAGAAAAATAATAATTCATAAAATCAAGAATAAACGTATTGGTTTCATTGGTCTTGCTGAACATGAGTTTGGAATTGCGGAGAGAAACAAATCTGGAAGTAATCCGTTGGATGTGATCGATTTTGTGCGGAATGTTAACAATCATTGTTCAAAGTTTGACTATTTAATAGTACTTGTTCATGGAGGTAATGAACATTACCAGTACCCACGTCCTAATCTTATTGAGACTTGCAGATTCCTTGTCGAGCAAGGAGCCAATGCGGTGATTTGTCAGCATTCCCATTGCGTGGGATGTATGGAAACATATAAGGGAGCACCGATTAATTATGGGCAAGGAAATTTACTAATGGATATGCCTTCGAAATATGAAACTTGGTACGAGGGTATTTTGGTTTCACTTGAAATTGAGACACTAGGTGATTGTGAAATCCAGATTAAATTGATTCCCTATAGACAATCTGATGAACAGCCTGGTGCTAAGAGAATGAGTCCAGAGCAGGAGGTTAGGTTTCTCTACGATTTTAAAAATCGTTCAAAATCTTTCCAGGATGAATCTTTCGTGATATCTCAATGGGATAATTATTGTAGAAATCATAGACAGCAATATTTAAACATGCTTCATGGAAAATCTAACCTACTACGAAAAATTCTGGGTAGGTTGGACTTACTTCATTACTTAGAGTCAAAGGTTTTACAAAGAAAACGACTTCATTTAATTAGGTGCGAATCACATCGGGAGGCGATTATCAACGTGCTTGACATTGAGTCTAGCAAATAACTTTCAAATAACAAATGGAGAATTACTATTAGATAGCCCAAAAATCACAATTTTTGTCTGAAAGAGAATAATTCTACTTGTAATAAAAGAGATATGGAAGTGCTACATTTGACTGTACGGTAAGTTAAGTACTATTTTTACTAACTTACAATTATGAATCAAATGAGAAAAAAGTTTAACCAGAAATGAGAAATAATAGATTAACCACTAAGGATAAGTGGGAGAACGTATGGACTGGCATTAAGTTACCTCACATTCAAAACCCAGTTTATGATATAAAAAATCAGCTCAACACCTATCTCCCAAAATCTGATGCATTTTCATTAATCGAGATTGGTTGTGCTCCAGGTGGATGGATGGCGTATTTTAACAAACAATTTGGGTACAGAGTTTCAGGTATTGAATATGCCGAAGCTGCTGCTGCAACAACAATACTTAACATGGAAATATTAGGACTTGACAAAGAAGTAATCGTTCAAGATTTTTTCACCTTTGAAGCACCATCAAAATATGATATCGTTTTTTCCTCAGGTTTCATTGAACATTTCAAAGATTCGCAATCTGTAGTGGAAAAGATATGCCATTTGTCTAGAAGATATGTCATTACTATAGTTCCAAACTGTTATGGAATTAATGGATTTATAAGTCGAACAATTAGACCAGTGGTATTCAATCAACACATTGCCATTGATATTAAAACTCTGAATCTCATACATACAAATTGTGGAATAAAAACATTGTTTTGTGATTACGTTGGGGGAGTACGTTTGATTCTGCCAGGACAGAAGAACAACTTCTTTACTAAACATAAACATATTGCTCGTATTGTCAACTCACCAGTACAAGTTTTCAACCTTTTTTTTCTGGAGATAGGGAGACTTGTAGGTTTTTACCCAAGAACTAGATTATTTTCAAATAGTATAATATATATAGGTTTGAAAGACGAAAATTGATTTAAAGCTATCCACGAAGAAATTGAATAATAAAGATATTAGAAAACATATAATTCATATCTTCTTAGGGGCTTTGGGAAGACCAAAATCCATTTTAAATGAATAATTCAACCTGTTTTTGTTAGTTGTTATATAAGGTATGATATGAAAAAGAATAATAAAAAGGCAGAAATCTTATTTTTTATTGAACATAAGGATAGGGAGTTATATTCGGCATGTGCCATTGCTAATGAACTTAAACAGAATTATAATGTTTCAGTGAAAATAGTTTCAATGATATTTCATCTTTTTATCTTAATGATAAAAGAACGACCAAAACTAATCGTGTTACCATATGTTAAGAGTGAAAAGAATGAGGTTGTACAAATATTTAAAGCCTTGTTTGGGTCTAGACTATTGTTTGTTAATTTAAATTATGAACAAATTATAAATCACCATCTCAAACAATTTAAAAAACCGAAAGATGAATTTGCAAAAAAAGAACTTATACAATTCTGCTGGGGATCTGATTTCAAGCAATACTATTTGAATCTTAATGTTAAAGATTCAAACATTTATGTTACAGGAAAGCCTGATAACACGATTCTAAAAAAAATGAAACAGAATCAACAACCAGATTTAAAAGAAAAACTATCCAAACAATACGAGGGATTAGATTTGAATAAAAATTGGCTTTTTTTCCCGATGGCTGACACTTTTATTTTCTCTCCCAATAATGTTAAAAAGAACATAAAGAGCGGTAAGTGGAAAAGGGATATACTCATTGGTTACCGGGATTATTTATTTAATTCAGTAAACACAATAATCGATTGGCTATGCAAAATAGAAAACACAGAATATTCACAAAATAATGTATTTATTGTTCGCCCTCATCCTGCTGTTGCTATTGAAGAGTATTATAAACTTTTTAATGAAAAGTTAGGTCATGTTCCAGATTTTGTGTTTTTATCAAGATATATGACTGTAAAGGAATGGCTACTTGTTTGTGATAAATGCTATTCAAATTACAGCACTGTTTTGCTAGATGCTCTTTTTATAAATATTCCAGCATATTTAATAAAAGTAAATAGCATGCCTCAATTTGCGGAAATGGATTGGTTTAATAACATAAGTAATATAAATAATTATGAGGAGTTTACTAGTTCTATTTTGTATTCCAATGAGTTTGTAAATAGCAAATTAATCGACAGGTATATAGATACAGAAAAGGATGCAATAGTTGAAACTGCCATGGTCCTAAATAAGCTCATATCTAAAAAAAATTATCCCAAATCAACTTTTAGTAATAAGGTTATATGTGCACTTAAGTGTTATCCCATTTATTTGAAATCATTAATTAGAATTATCTTTATTAAAATCAACTTTAATATTTTCTTGAAAAATGTCAAATATGATTATTTTAATAAAAAAGAGGTTACCGCAATATTAGAACAATTGCCACATGATTAATAATGACTATCCACTAAATAAATAATCCAGGGATTAAATAAAATTTTGTTTCTTATTAAAATGAAATCAAGGCAGAAATTAAACGTTTTAAAGTAGATGAACGTTCCTGAAAAAAAAATAATTTTCTCAATACTTAATTTTGGATTTGGGGGTGCTGAGCGGGTGATAATAAATCTTGCCAATGAAGCGGCAAACAATAATTATAATGTTAAAATATTAACGTATTATGATTCCCCAATCCTTTATTCATTGGATAGTAAAGTTAAAGTTAAATCTTGTGCATGTAATAGAAAAATAAAACTAATAGCATTTATTCAGTCAATAAAACGAACTAGAAAATTTCTAATAAATGAAAGACCAGATTGCGTAATTT
>JABMQB010000620.1 GCA_013203525.1 Mariniphaga sp. | reverse complement strand
TCACAGGATTTATTTTGTTTACTGCAATAATACTATTTACAGCCTGCACTGAAGAAACTCCCACCGATCTTACAAAAACTAATTTTATCCCTCTGCCCGTTTCTGTTGAGGCATCAGGCGGTGAATTTGAAATTACCGGAAAAACGGTAATTTATACACAGGAGCAACTTGAATCGACAGCTCAGTTTCTTGCAGAAAAACTGGGTAAAATTACAGGTTATGCCCCAAAAGTAGAAATATCCGGTACTGCTCCCCGAAAAGGAATTTACCTTGCTGATTCCGGAGCAGATGATGAAAGCTATGAATTAAATATTGGGAAAAAACTTGTTTCTCTAAGCGGATCTCAAGCGGGTTGTTTTTTTGGTGTGCAAACTTTACTCCAGGCAGTAAATGTTTCAACCGAAGAGGATGAACAGGAATTTGAAATTGCTACAGGGTTAATTAAGGATTCTCCATATTACGCATACCGTGGGGCTATGCTCGATGTGGCTCGCCACTTTTTTAATGTTGAAGAAGTAAAACAATTCATCGACTTTCTGGCAATGTATAAAATGAATGTATTGCATCTTCATCTTTCCGATGACCAGGGCTGGAGGATTGAGATAAAATCGTGGCCCAACCTGACTACACATGGCGGAAGTACCGAAGTTGGTGGTGGCGAAGGTGGTTTTTATACTCAGGAACAATTCAGTCAAATTGTACAATATGCCCTGGATAGAAACATTATGATTATTCCTGAAATTGATATGCCCGGCCATACAAACGCAGCACTTTCATCGTACGCTGAACTTAATTGCAATGGCAAAGCTACCGAATTGTACACCGGAACCCGCGTTGGGTTTAGTACCTTGTGTACTGATAAAGAAATCACCTACAAATTTATTGATGATGTTGTAGGCGAAATTTCTGCTCTTTTACCTGGCCCGTATTTCCATATTGGTGGAGACGAATCGCATGCGACTGCTTTGGAAGATTATATTCCGTTTGTTGAACGAGTACAGGAAATAGTTGTATCGCATGGCAAAGAAGTAGTTGGTTGGGATGAAATTGCTAACGCCACTCTTGTTGATGGAGCAGTTGTCCAATTCTGGGCCGATGAAGGAAATACAACTATGGGAATTGAAAAAGGTGCCAAAGTAATTATGTCGCCGGCAACAAAAGCTTATCTTGATATGAAATATGATGCCGATACAGAACTTGGATTACGTTGGGCTGGATTGATTGAAGTTGACACAGGTTACAACTGGGATCCAGAAACATTGTCAGATGCCATAAACCGCGAAAATATTTTGGGGATCGAAGCACCACTTTGGTCGGAAACAGTTACCAATATTGATGAAGTTGAATTTATGACTTTTCCAAGGTTACCCGGCTATGCCGAAATTGGTTGGTCGGCACCTGATGCACGCAATTGGGATGAATACAAAATCAGGCTGGCTAGTCACGGTAAACGGTTCGAGGCAATGGGAATTGATTTTTATAAATCGCCGGTTGTTCCGTGGGAGGAATAGAGAATTATAAAAGTTAAATGTTAAAATTTTGTCTCTATGAATCGAATACTGTACGTATTGGTTCTTTTTCTATTAATTGGATGTTCAAAAGGTATTGAACCCGTCAATAAAAATGCAAACCAAAAAACGAAACAACTATTAAATTACCTTTCCGGGTTACAGCATAATAAAAACGATAAATTAATCTCAGGAATAAGAGGGCTTCGGTTTGAAGGGAATGGTGCTGTAACCGGTGCCGAAGGTATTTATAATGCAACAGGTCAGTGGGTTGGTCTGATAGGTCAGGAATATTGTAAAAATTACGGTGATGTTGAATTTGACACAGCTGATGAAGCTGTAATTTGGGAGGAAAAAAATCCAGATTTTATTGAACATTCACAAAATGGAGGAATTATTCGAATTCTTGCACATTTTCCAAATCCTGGAAATGAACGTTATGGAGGTTTACGTGATTCTTCAGCTAATATCGATGCAATTGTAACAGAAGGAACTACAGATCGAAAACGATGGCTTGATTTATTGGATGAAGTTGCCGAGGGTTTGCACGATCTGGATAATCATGGTATTTCAGCAATTTATGGTCC
>JABMQB010000619.1 GCA_013203525.1 Mariniphaga sp. | reverse complement strand
TATCAGGGACAGAAATGTTCAGCCGCATCAAGAGTATATATTCCTCAGAGTTTATGGGATGATGCATATAAAAAATTAGGTACTGAATTAGCTACTGTTAAAATGGGGCCTCCCGAAGAATTTACAAATTTTGTGAATGCTGTTATTGATGAGGTATCATTTGATAAATTAGCTGAGTATATAGACAAAGCAAAAAAAGATAAGGATGCTGAAGTAATTTTTGGTGGGAAGTATGATAAATCGGAAGGTTATTATATTGAACCGACAGTTATTCTCGCCAAAAAATCAGATTATATTACAATGGAGGAGGAGTTATTTGGCCCTGTTCTTACGATTTATGTTTATGAGGATGACAAAATGGATGAAACATTGGATATTCTTGATAAAACTTCAATCTATGCATTAACAGGTGCGGTGTTCTCGCAATGCCGTTATAACATCGAGAAGATTACTAAAAGGCTTGAAAATGCTGCAGGTAATTTCTATATCAACGATAAACCTACAGGTGCGGTTGTTGGGCAGCAACCATTTGGTGGTGCCCGTGGTTCTGGTACCGATGATAAAGCCGGGTCAATATTTAATATGATTCGGTGGACTTCAATCAGAACCATTAAAGAAAATTTTGTTCCACCAACAGAATATACATATCCAAGTTTTGGCCCGGATGAAGAATAAACTTAAAAATGTTGATAAAAGGGGAGGAATATTTATTACTCCCCTTTTTTTATGATCTGAATTAATTACTTTTGAAAAGAATAATTACAGTATGGATCAGAAAAAGAAATCATTATTTGTCAGAGTGATAAAGAACAAATATTTTATTGCACTCCTGTTATTTGTAGTATGGTTACTTTTTTTTGATGAATATAGTATTATTGCGCAAAGTAAAAGCAGGAAGCAACTTCGAAATCTCACCGAACAGCAACAATATTATAAAGAACGAATAGAATCAGACCTTCAAAAACTTGAAGAATTGAATTCAGGAATCGAACAACTGGAAAAATATGCCCGTGAACAATATAATATGTCAAAACCTGATGAAGACCTGTTTATAATCGTTGAAGAATAAAAATACCCTGATCGATAACTTTAGTTGTAAAAATTATTTTTATATTCCTTAAACATTAATTTTAATTTGCAGTTATAGTTTATAAGGGTTTGATTTAAAGTTCGATTTTTATATATTGTAGTGTAAATAACATAGATGGATCAGAATCTGAACATATTTAAAATACAAAGCAATAATATAGCACCTGAAAAGGGCCGTATTTTAATTGCCGAACCTTTCCTTACGGGAAGTTATTTTAATCGTTCAGTTGTTTTTTTGGTTGCATATAGCGATAAGGGTGCCGTTGGATTTATTTTAAATAAAAAGGTCGATTTTCCAATTCACGATATTATTACTGATTTTCCTGATTTTAACGCCCAGGTTTATATTGGTGGACCCGTTGCTACCGATTCTGTTTATTATATTCATAAATTTGGAAAACAAATTAGCGGTAGCATTCAGGTTTCTGAGAATTTATTTTGGGGCGGTGATTTTGAAGATTTAAAACGACTTATCACAATGGGGCTTGCAAAATCTTCAGAAATAAGATTTTTCCTTGGATATTCAGGTTGGGACTCGGGACAGCTTGAAGAGGAATTAAAAGAAAACTCGTGGTTGGTAAATAATGTTAACGATGAAATTGTAATGAAAGATTTAAGTCAGTCATCGTGGTTCGATTTTGTTAAAATGGTTGGAAAAGAATATAAAGTATGGGAACATTTTCCTGAAAATCCATCTCTTAATTAATTTTCAAGAAGTATTTCATTTAATTTTTTGTTTATCAGTATCGTTGTTCGATGCGTAAATCGTTTATTCCCGATTCCCATAATTTTTTGCATAGCAATTGATTCCCCGGCAATAAATGCTTCATCCATATCAGAAATAATATCTTGATTCAATTTGTTTGTTTCTACAATTTTCAAATCCAGAATTGTCGCCGCTTCCAAAATTTTTTCCCGTATTGGATCAAGATAACAACCTGTTTCAAGCGAAGGCGTGCATAGCACTTTATCTTTGATAAAATATATGTTTGATTCAGGATATTCTACAATCCCTCCTTTTTCATTGAGGATAATAAATCCATCAACCTTTGATTTTGATGCATCAAACTGAACAGTTTTCCAGAATGCAGAATTATAAAATCGAAAACAATTAAATTCGTTGCCTGAGAATTTTATACACTTTGAAAAGCTTAAAAGCAAGCTCTGATTTTTTAGTTCAAAGTGATTGTTTTCTGACGGAATTAACGAAATAATTAGGTCTGATTTTTTTTCTTGAAAGATTATTGAAACATTTATTAAACCACTAAGAAATGCTTTGTTTTTATTAATAATTCGTTGAATTAACCTTCTTATCTCATTTTTGTTATTCAGGATTTCCGGAATATTATAACTTATAATTTCTGCTTGTTCGCAGAGTGAAAAAATATTTTCTTCATAAAGCGGTATTTTACCATTACAAAACCATATTTTTTCCTCCAATCTGAATGTTTCTTTTAGATAAATTGACGACAGGTTGAGGTTTTCATGTGTATCTTTAATTTCATTATTTATGATAATAAAACGGGCTGCCATGGCTTTTAAATCAATCGGAAAAGTTTATCAATAAAATCACCAAATAATTCAGGCTTTAATAAAACAGGAAAAATAAATCCCCAGAGTGCTCCCAGGAAATGAGCATCGTGAGCAACATTGTCGCGTTGTTTTTTGCTCATTTGGTAAGAGTAAAAAAGATATCCAACAGCTAAAAGAATACCTGGAATTTCGATGATTCCATATAAGTAAAGCGGTTTCCATGGGGCGAAAAAAATGGACGTAAACAAAACCGCTGAAACTGCTCCGGAAGCACCAACCGAATTATAATAATAATTGTTACGATGTTTAATTATTGCCCAGGCATTTGAAAAAAGTATACCTCCAAAATAAAGCAACAAAAAATAAGCATTTGCTTTATTTCCAAAAAAACCACCCAAATCTTCTTCAACATCAGGTCCGAAAAAGAACAAAACCAACATGTTAACAAAAAGGTGTCCCCAGCCCCCATGCACAAAAGCATGAGTAATTAACCTGTAGTATTCTTTCCGGTTTATAACATGCGCTGCATTAAATTGCAACTTTGCCATCAATCCGGCATTCTGGAAACTGATATATGAAACAAGTACCGTTACTCCAATAATAAAATAGGTTAACATATTTTTTAATGTAAAATTTTATAAATCATCTCCTTTTGTAAATCTCCCCCCGAAACCGAGACATTTCCAAATCCTTTACTTTTCATATCGTATTCACGCAATATTCCGACAATATCAAATAATTTATGAGGTTTATATCGTTTTGCTGCCGAAATATACGATTTTGCTATAAAAGGATGTAATCCGAGTGAACCTGCCACCGAGTTTTCCGATTTATCTTTTAAGAAGTGATACATAAACAGTTTTGAAAAATACATGTATAACGAAGAGGTTGTGCGTTGAATAGGATTGCTAGCTGGATTTGAACCAAAATAATTGATTATCTGGTTTGCCTTTAAAACATTTCGTTCACCCAAAGCATTCTGTAACTCAAACACATTATAATCTTTGCTGATTCCAATGTTTTTTTCGATATGTTCTGGTGTAATCTTTGTTTTTTCAGGAAGAGCGATTATAAGTTTTTTGAGTTCGTTGGCAACTTTACTGAGGTTGGCCCCCAAATATTCTGAGAGCATAATGGCGGCCTGAGGTGCAATAGAATATTTCGATTCAGCAAGGTATTGTTCAATCCAGCCGGGAATTTTATTTTCATAGAATCGGGCTGATTCATAAAGAATCCCGTTTTTTTGAAGAGCCTTTGCAAATCCTGTCCGTTTATCTAATTTTTTATACTTGTAATTAATTACCAGGATTGTTGATTTTAGAGGATTTTCAACATATGTTTTGAGATCCTCAATTTTTTTAAGTGATTGTGCTTCTTTGACAATTATAACCTGTTGGTTGGCCATCATTGGAAATCTTCGCGATGATTCAATAATGGTTTGTATTTCAGTATCTTTTCCGTAAAAAACAGTTTGATTAAAACCTTTTTCAGCTTCAGTTAGAACATTTTCAGCAATATAATCCGAAATTAAATCAATATAATAAGGTTCTTCGCCCGATAAAAAATAAATAGGGTGATATATTTTATTTTCAAGATCTTCTAATATTTTTTTGTAATCCATTTTAAAATCTCAAATGTTTAACCGACTGGCCATTATTTTTTATTTCAAGCAACGATTCAATCCCTACATCCAGGTGCCTGTCGACATACTGCGATGTTACTAAATTATCGCTACTTGTTGTTTTTACACCTGTCGAAATCATTGGCTGGTCCGAGACAAGAAGCAGAGCACCTGTAGGAATCTGGTTACAAAAACCAACTGTAAAAATGGTTGCTGTTTCCATATCAATTGCCATTGCCCGTGTTTTAGTAAGGTATTTTTTAAAACGCTCATCGTATTCCCAAACACGTTTGTTGGTTGTAAAAACAACACCTGTCCAGTAATCAAGTTTTCTGTTTCGTATAATATGCGATACTGCCCGTTGTAAATTAAATGCCGGTAACGCAGGAACTTCAGGTGGAAGATAGTCATCTGATGTACCATCACTTCTAATTGCAGCAATTGGCAGGATAAGATCGCCCAGTTTATTTTTACTTTTTAAACCGCCACATTTACCTAAGAATAAAACTGCTTCGGGATTGATCGCACTTAATAAATCCATTATTGTTGCCGCATTTGGGCTACCCATCCCAAAATTTATTATTGTCATTCCTTCAGCCGTGGCATTGGGCATATTTTTATCCCCACCTTCTATGGGTACTTCAAAGCGGGTAGCAAATTGCTCAATGTAATGTTGAAAATTTGTTAGCAGAATATGTTTCCCAAATTCCTCCAGCTGTTTCCCCGTATATCGGGGGAGCCAGTTATCTACAATTTCTTTTTTTGTTTTCACAGGTAATTTTTTGTTTGAAAGTAGTAATTTACCCTCAAATTTTGGATATGCAAAAATAAGTTTTTAACATGCACCAACAAAATGCTTATTTAATCGAATTTAATTTTTATGAATCAGAGTAAAAGCCTGAGAAAATTAAACCTGCCTGAATACGATTTTCGATTTAAAAATGAAAAAGAAAAGGTTTTAATTTTTGATGAAATACGGAAAAAATTTATTGTATTAAATCAGGAAGAATGGGTGCGACAGAATTTTATCAGGTATTTAATAAACGATAAAAAGTTTCCTGCATCCTTAATGGCTGTCGAAAAAAAAGTACTTATTAATAATCAGCCGCAACGATTTGATTTATTGGTTTATAATAGAAAGGGGTTTCCACATACTATCGTTGAATTTAAATCTCCCGATGTTAAAATCACTCAACAAACTTTTGATCAGGCAGTAAGATACAATATGGTTTTAAAGGTTGAATATATTATTGTATCGAATGGATTACAGCACTTTGTTTGCAAAATAGATTATCAGAGTAACAATTATAAATTTTTAAACGACGTTCCGGTTTTTGGTGAATAAAAAAAATAAAAAAGGTAGGGTATTTTCATTTTTATTCGGAGTAATGATAAAAGTGAAGTATAATTTAAATAATTAGTCATGAAAAGAATTTTTGGAATTTTAACTTTGGCCTTATCAGTAGTATTAATTTCTTGCGAAAAAGAACCAAATATTTCTATTGATCAGGATTTATCAGAAAAAGCGGCGGAAATTGTTCAGGATGAAATTGCTGTTTCAAATGCTGAATCGGAAGTTAGTTATGAAGCTAATTTTTATATCAATGCCGAAAGAGCAATTGTAGGAATGGCAAAAATAGGCAAACGCTGGAATTGGAAAAATATCCTTCGTTACCGCATTGGACAATGCCCAGATGTAACCATCAATAGTACCGAAACCGGGTATCCTAAAACAATTACCCTTGATTATGGCGATGGTGTTGAACTTAATAACGGACGTATTCTTAGTGGTTTAATAACCATTGTAATTTCGGCACCTCATAAAACCGATGGTGCAACAAAAACAGTTACATATAATAATTTTTCTGTTGATTCAATCAGTGTTTCAGGAACTTCAGAATTTTTGTTTGTTGGCAATAACGAAACATCGCGTATGCATATTCATACTGGCGACCTGTATTTTACAATGCCCGATGGGAAAATTATTTACAGAGAAGTAAATAAGACGCATGAATGGCTATTTGGAGTTGATACACCAGAAGATATGACCGATGATGTAATTCAGATTACCGGATCGGTTGAAGTATCGGTTTCAACAGGAAATGAGTATTTTAAAGAGATCACAACGCCGATTATTAAAAAAGGAGATTGCCGATGGTTTGTTGAAGGTGTTGTTGAAATATCAGTAAATGGTGAAACAAAAATTGTAATCGATTATGGAAATGGTGATTGCGACGCAAGTGCAACAGTTACTAAAGATGGTGCAACAAATGAAATTGACCTTAGTGGGAAAAATCCAAGAGTAAGGAATGGAAACAATGGCAATGGTTAAGAATTTGTAAATTTAAGCTGTTATTGAAAAGAGCAACCTTGGATAGAGAAGAATTTAAAATTTTGTTTGATCAGCAATTCGACAGCGTACGGCGATATATTTTATATCGGTCAGGGAATGCCGAACTTGCTACCGACATAGTACAAGATGCTTTTATGAAACTCTGGGAAAAAAGAAACAAGGTTAATCTAAAAACTTCGAAAGAGTTGCTCTTTAAAATGGCTTCAGATCTTTACATATCACGATACAGAAAAGAAAAACTCACGGAACAATATTTGAAAAGCTTTCAATTTTTGAACAAAGAATATTCACCACAGGAGCAAATGGAGTTTAATCAATTAAAACAGGTTTATGAAAATGCTCTGGTAGGAATGGGTGAAAAACAACGTGTGGTTTTTTTAATGAGTAGGGTAGATGAATATAAATATTCCGAAATAGCCGAGAATCTTAATATAAGTGTAAAAGCTGTTGAGAAAAGGATGAATGTGGCACTTTCATATTTACGAAAAATTTTAAACCGGAATGAATGACAAATTTTTACATAGCAACAAATTAGAATCTGAAAACTCAGGATTTTTTGCCGGTGGGAAATTTGCCTGGGAAAAATCCAAAGAGAATATTTGGGATGAAAATTTTTCAGATATTGATTCACCAGCAAAAGGAAAATCAATTTCCTTGTTGAGGAAGATCAGTTATGGAATTGCGGCATCGTTTATATTGCTGATTGGATTAAGTTCTGTTGCCTGGTTTTTATCCGAAAGAGTAGCAACAAATGCCGGTGAACATTTTACTGCTCAGTTACCCGATGGATCGGTGGTTGAAATGAATGCTGAGTCAACATTAAAATTCTATCCATACAGATGGTATGTATCACGAAACCTTGAGTTTGAAGGCGAAGGTTTTTTTAACGTCGAAAAAGGAAAAAAGTTTGTTGTAAAATCGGCCCTTGGAAAAACATCGGTTCTTGGAACATCGTTTAATGTTTTTTCGCGCGATGATATATACAAAGTTGCCTGTGTAACAGGAAAAGTAAGAGTAATTGCATCGAATAAAGAGTCGGTAATCTTGAATCCAAATCAACAGGTTGTATTAAAATTGGGTGATGAATTAATAAAAAATGAAGTTTTGAAACCGGAAGAAGTTTTATTATGGAGAAATAATATGTTTTTATTTAATGCAACTCCTCTTAGTGATGTTGCCCGCGAAATTGAAAGGCAATACGGTGTTACAATTCAAATAGATGAAAATATCAAAAGGGATTTTACAGGAATATTTAATCGGCAATCTAACGTTGAAGAAGTATTGGAATATATTTGTAAACCTTTAAATTATAATTTTATCAAACAAAACGAAAACAATTATTTGATAGTCAGAAAAAACTAAAATGTGAGATTAATTTGGGTTTTAATAATATTCCTGTTTGTGTTTGCAGGAAACCTTGTAGCCCAACCGCAGTCAATTCAAATTGATGTGGTTGGGATTTCTCTTAATAAGGTATTGTTTGATCTTAGTAAGAAGTATGGCATTCAGCTTGCTTTCGATGATAACTTATTATCAAAATTCAATATAACAACAAATTATAATTTTACTTCGGTTGAGGCTGCGCTTGATTCACTCATGGCCGGACTTCCTTTAAATATTGAAAAATCTGGGGAAGTTTATATGATCATTCCTGCCGGTAAAAAAGAATTGAGAAGAAATAAACTGGTTAAGGCAACCGGGCAAGTTGTTGAAGCCGGTACTTTTGAACCACTTCCTTTTTCATATATTCTGATAAATAATAGACAAATTCAGTCTGACCTGGGGGGTAATTTTACATTTCTTGCATCTTCTGATACTTCATATAATATGCAAATTTCTCATCTGGGGTATTTTATTTACGACACAGTATTTACCAATAGTTTTAACCGGAAATTTCATTTGAAACCTTCAATAACTCAATTGGGTGAAATCGATGTATTAAGCAATCCAATTGAAAAATCGACCATGATTGGCGATAAATCAGGACGGATTAAATTAAATCATTCAATCGCACCTTACCTGCCGGGTTATGGCGATAATTCAGTTTTTAACTTTTTACGGTTAATGCCGGGTATTCAAGCATCAGGAGAACAATCGGCAGGGCTATTAATATGGGGAAGTTACGACAGCCATAGCAAAGTTGATTTTGATGGTTTTACCCTTTTTGGATTAAAAAACTTTAATGACAACATTGGTGTTGTCAATCCTTTGGTATTAAAAAATATGGAGGTGTTAAAGGGCGGTTATGAGGCAAAATATGGTGATAAAGTGGGAGGAATTGTAAATATTGTTGGTAAAAACGGGAGTCTGCAAAAACCAACATTTACTTTCAATATTAATAACACAACTATTAATTCCATGATTGAGGTTCCGGTATCAAAAAAATCTTCAATTTTGGCAGCATACCGACAAACTTATTATGAGTTATATGATCCTTCAGATTTAAATCTTTTTCAGCGCAGAAATAAACAATCAGATGTCATTGATTTTACCCTCACACCGGATTATAATTTTAAAGACGCTAATCTTAAATATTCTTTTCAGGGTGAGAATACTACTGTGAATATGAGTTTATATGTTGGTGGCGACCGTTATTCCTATGACCTTGAAAGTGAGGTTGGGAATAATAAAATAGCAAGGAATGAGGAAGAAAAAAATCTTCAGATTGGAGGATCCGCATTCATAAATCAAACCTGGAAAAGCGGAAATACTTCAAGTATTATTTTTAGCTATTCAGGTTTAACAAATTCAACCGAGGAATTAAATAGAATTATCTATATAAAGAATGGCAGAGAAAAAATTCAGAAAAAGGGAAATGGTGAGAATATTGTAGAACAATATACAATTTCACAGGAAAACCGCATTAATTTTAAGCAAGGACATTTTTTGGAATTTGGCATAGGATTTCAGTTAAATGATGTTTTACTAACCAGAAATCTTTTTGTCGAAAATCTGATAAATATGGATACTCGTTCTCAGCGGATTTTTTCTTATATCCAGGATAATTTGCCAGTGAATGATATTCTTGAAATCAAAGCAGGATTAAGGGCTAATTATTTGTTGAGTCCGGCAAATTTTTATTTAGAACCAAGGTTTGAAGCCTCAATGAAAGTTAACGATGAAATTAAATTGAATGTTTCGTATGGAATATACCATCAGTTCCTTTCAAAAACATCGCTTGTTGATAGTACACTCAATTATTATTATTTCTGGGCAAATTCCGATAATAATACAATACCGGTATTAAAAGGCGAACATTGGGTTGGAGGGCTTTCATATAATAGAAATGGTTTTACAATAAGTGCCGAAGGATTTTATAAAAAAACCGATGGATTATCAAGATTTATAAATGGGACACAATTGGTATCGCGAGGATTTTATACAGGAGAAGGACGGAGTTACGGACTTGATTTTTATTTTAAAACTGAATTTAAGAATCACCTTGCCTGGGTGAGTTATACTTTGAGTAAATCGGAAGAATTATTTCCTTTTAATGTTCGACAGGTTTACCGGCCTTCACCACAAGACCAAAGGCATGAAATAAAATTTGCAGGAATCCTGAATTTTAATTCCTTTTATATTTCAGCTAACTATGTTTACGGTTCGGGTTTTGAAAAATTTGTTTTTACTGATAACAATCAATCCTACATTCCCAATTACAGCCGTTTGGATGGGGCTTTGATATATAAATTTAAACCCGGTAAAATTAATGGTGAAGCGGGAATTTCTATCCTGAATATTTTAAACACAGAGAATATTAAATTTAATAACTTACGCAGAGTTGCTACCGGAACAGAAAATCCACTAGATGTTCATGCTGAAGCCATTCCTTTTACTCCAACATTATTCCTGAAATTGAAATTTTAGTAATAATTTACTTCGCTTATCTTTGTAATTCAAATTGCAGTTATGATCCGGTTTCTTGAAAATTTTTCACTAAAACAAAATAATACCTTTAACATTAATGTGTTGGCAAAGTATTATTTTGAATTTACTGAACCTTCAGAATTAGATTTGTTTTTTCAATCCAATAAAATATGGAAAGATGAAAAGATATTTATTTTGGGAGGAGGCAGTAATTTGCTATTTACCAGGAATTTTAACGGATTGATAATTCACCCGAATGTGCCTGGAATAAATGTTATTAATGAAGACAGGCAAAATATATGGATTGAAGTTGGAGCCGGAGAAGAATGGGATGAATTTGTACAGCATTGTGTGTTTTCTGAGTTTGCGGGTATTGAAAACCTATCATTAATTCCCGGGAAAGTTGGTGCAGTTCCTATTCAGAATATCGGTGCCTATGGTTGCGAAATAGGTAATTTTATTGAAACTGTAAATGGTTACAATCTTGAAAAAAATGAAGTTTTCGAATTACCCGGATCTTTATGTAAGTTTGGCTACCGCGACAGTATTTTTAAAAATGAATTTAAAGGGAAAGTTATAGTTAATTCAGTTGTTTTTAAACTTGAAAAATTCCCGGAATTTGATTTAAGTTATGGAACCCTTGAAAAGGAAGTAAAAAAATTGGGCGATATAAACCTACGAAATGTACGTCAGGCTGTTATAAATATTCGTTCGGTAAAATTGCCCGATGTAAAAGAAATTAGTAATGCAGGCAGTTTTTTTAAAAATCCAGTGGTTGAGGTTTTAACTGGTAAAAAACTAAGAAAAGAATTTCCGGATATTCCTCTCTATTCGGTTGATAAGAAATATACAAAACTGGCAGCAGGCTGGTTAATTGAACAATGTGGATGGAAGGGTTATAGAGAAGGAGATGCCGGAGTTCATGAAAAGCAGGCATTGGTATTAGTGAATTACGGAAATGCAACCGGGAGCGAAATATTTCAACTTTCTGAGAAAATTAAAAAATCGGTTTTTGAAAAATTTGGGGTAGTGTTGGAGCCGGAGGTGAATGTAATTTAAGCTTTTTAAGGGCTAAAGCCCTGAGTGTTTTGGTTTCATTTAGTCCGTCCCTTAAAAGGGACGGCAAAGGATAACAGCCACAGGATTATTTTAAAAGGTATTATCCTTTGCCGTTGCCCCGATAACTATCGGGGTTAACCAACGGATTATGAAAAAACAAACATCCGGCTTCAGCCCTTTTGTTTTATTCTTTGATTTTCTCTAATTTAGATTCCTTGATTCAAAATTGAAAATCAATGTTTCCCAATAACAAATTAAGCAAATTAACAAAAGCAGTTTTATCTCCTTTTTCTAGAACCAAGTCTGCAATTTTTCCAGGAGGAGTAAGAAACTTCCTCTTCGGTGCAGCAGGATTAGCTTTAATGGCCTTGTCTCCTTCTATAGCCTCATCTCAAGTTTTAAAAGTTGCAGAAAGTGTTTCTCAAAAATCAATTTCTGTAGAAGAAGACTATTCATTAAGACCAGGAAACGATCCATACTCTCAACCAAACATCCATATTAAGTTAGGAAGAGATTCTTTAGACTATGAGGGCCCGAAAAATTGGGATGATCTAAAAAGAAACGAAAAAATTAAAGCTGGAGTAGAAAGGGCGAAAGAAAATATTAAACATCCTCTTGAAGGGTATCTTTGTGGAGACCACACTAACAGATTTCAGATAAATTTTACTGGAGCAGAGAATTTAGAAAATTGGAGTAAATATTCTAAATTTGAAGAACATATTGAAAATGCAAAAGAAAACATTCCTTTTTATTTAGCAACAACATTTACAAAAGATGGAGTTGCTCATGCAATTCCTTGTTTTTTTGTAGGTTCAGAAAATTCAGAAATTAAAGATGATCCTACTGACTTTAACCAGTGGTATTTTTTTGATTATAGGGGGTATACTAATGATGGAGAGGGAAATAAAAAAGATACTATTCAAGTTGTTCCAGGAGATGGAGTAATGGATGAAAACAGTCCAGTACAAATAAGTTATTTTAGATGGGGACAAGATGCCTTTGGAAATTGGAATCACGCAGATAGCTATACTCTTTCATTTGATCTTCAAGATAGTGTAGCAACACTAACTCAATCTCCTCCAGAAGAATTTTTAATAGAAAACCCCCACATCCTAAACGTGTCAACATACTTCACAAATCCTAATGCAAGAAGCCCAGCCACGAATTCTCAAACAGTAAACTATACTTCTTCTTTAGATGCCAAGGCTTTAACACCTGCTGCAGTTGCACAATCAAACACAATCCATTACCAAGACAGCATTAAAACAAACGAATGGTACTCAGACACAATTCCAGTAAACCCTGCCTGTCCAAATGTGGAATTTGATATTATAAAATATGCAGAATCTAATTTAAAATTAGGAAGATGGATTATAGGTAAGGAAGCAGTAAAGATAGGAGAACCAAGATCTCCAGAGGATACAATAAGATACATAACTCATGTAAGAGACTTAGAAGCTTCAGTTTTTACCTTGATACCAGAAGATATTGTTGTAACCTTCTATCAAGATGGAAGACATTTAACTCCAGACTCAACAGGCCATGCAACAGCGACGGACAATTCTTGCATAGAACCCAAAATAAATTATAATTATGTTAAGACTGAGGAAGATGATGCAAAAGCAGTTTATAGAGTAGAATTTACCGCAGAAGATAATGCCTTAGAAACAAATTATTCAGTATCTCCAAACTACCAATACGTCACAGCAGAAAAATCTACAGGAATTGAAGACCTCAAACTTCAAAATAATTTCAATCTTTATCCAAACCCAACAAACGGAAAACTTAACTTAGAATATGAAGTTTCAAAACCCCAAGAAATGAATTGGAAACTTTACAACCTTCAAGGAAAATTAATGGATTATAATTTCAGAGAGCTTGTTCCAGGAGGAAAAGACATCCCAATTGATATCTCTAGTTATAAAGACGGAATATATATTTTAAAATTAGATTCAGAAGAAAGAAAGCAAAGTTATAAGATTGTTAAGCAATAATTCTAGAGTATAATAAAATTTAAATAAGGGCACTTTCTTGAAATTATATGGAAGAAGGGTCATTAATAACCTACAAAAATCTTTCAGGACCTATTGCAGTCCAATTAGAACTAACTCCTAGATGCAATAATGTATGTAATTATTGTTATAATTCTTGGAGGGGAAATAAAGATTCTGAAAAAGAATTAGATTTAAAAGAATATATGGCTATTGCTAAGAAATTAGTCAAAGATGAAGTTTTTGAAGTAGTCTTAACAGGAGGAGAACCCTTATTAAGAAAAGATATAGTCTATCCTCTTGCTGATTATTTTTCTAAGAATGGATTAAAAGTGGGATTAAATACAAATCTTACATTATTAACTCAAGAAGATTGTGATAAAATTAAAGATTCTAATATAACAAGAATCTTGGGTTCTTTATCTAGTTTTGATAAAGAGATATACAATAAAATAACTCAGACAAAGAATTATGAAAGAGCCTTGGATGGAATCGAATTATTGGTTAGAAATAATATTGCGTTAGGAATAAATATGGTTGTAAAACAAGAAAATAAGCACCAAGTTTATGATACAGGAAAATTTGTATTTGGCCTTGGAGTAAATGTTTTTTGTGGAACTCCTGCAACACCCTCAGAATTTTTAAATTCCAAAGAAGAATTAACTCCAAAAGAAATTATAAACACTTTAGATGATTTGTTAAGATTAAAAAAAGAATATGGAATGTTTGTAGATATTTTAGAACCTCTTCCAAGGTGTATTTTTAAAGACGCTGAAAAATATGAACCTTTTTTAAAAAGAGATTGTGGTGCAGGGAAAATAACTGCAGTAATTTCTTCTTCAGGAGATGTTAAGCCTTGTACCCATGTTCCAAAAAAATATGGAAATCTTTTAGAAAAAGATTTGTCAGAAATATGGGAGAATATGGGGGAGTGGAGAGATGGTTCTTTTATGCCTAGAGAATGTGGAAATTGTAATGAGAATTCCTATTGTTCTATGGGATGCAGAGAATCTTCAAAGTTAAAAACAAATAAATACAATAATTTAGACCCTTGGTCAGATCCAGATAACATTGGAGAAAGGAAAGTTCAAAGCGAGAGCATAGTGGTTCTTCCAGATGAAACATATAGGATTTACTCTAATTTAATGTTTCGAGATGAACTAGGAGGAAAATTAATTTATTCTCCAAAAACAATGACTTTGGGATTAATTAATAATGATTTTTTTAATTTTTTAACGAAATTACATAAAGAAAAAAATTTTAAGGTTAGAGATGTCCTTCAAGAATATGGGGAAAATTCAATCAATTTAATTAAATATTTAAAGTCCAAGACTTTTATAAAAAAGATAAGGGAGGGATAAAAAATGCCAAAAACTTTAGAAGACACAGAAGGAGTTAAAGAGTTTGTTCTTAAAGAAGCAGGAGCAGCCACTTTAAGAAATAATGGATACAATCAGGTTAATAGGGGATATGAAACTGCAGAAAGCTTAGAAGTATATTCTTGCGATGCTGGATGTAAAAATTGTCATTGTGCAGGATATTAGATAAATTTCTTTTTTTCATTTTTTGAGTCCTAAAAACATAGAAAGAAAAATGCCAATTCATTTTAGAAACAGGTATGCTTTAAATTATAAAGAAATAGTTAAAAGTAAATTTAAATATCTAATAGATTATTTTGGGTATGAACCAGGAGATATTTTTGTTGAAGTCTTACCTTTAGAAAAATTTGATAGCTTTTATAAGTTAGAGAAAGGAATTAAACCTATACCTTTTATTGTCGGTACAGCTTTAAGTAATGGAAGAATTTTAGTTTTAGATAAAAAAGATTTCTCAAAGAAACAAGGGCATAATGAAGAAGAATTTGAAGAAGT
>JABMQB010000618.1 GCA_013203525.1 Mariniphaga sp. | reverse complement strand
GGCAAGTATATTGGGATTAGCACCCGGGCAGGTAATTGAATCTGTAATTGTTACGGTTAGCGGTGTAGGCGAAATAATAAATTTATCAGACATAACTGCAGCTAGTGGAACTCTATCACCAAACATTTCACAAGCATTGCTTGATCAGATTGGAGCAAAACTTAAAGCAGACCAATCAATTACAGCAACAATTAGCGGTTCTTCAAATTATGCTCCAATGTCATTTAATCTAAGACTAGCATTCGATGCAATTGTAAGTGCAAGTCCGTTAGAATAAGTTTTTATCCAGGATAACCTTATAAAAAAACCAAATAAAATGAAATTTTTCATAAGCTTGTCTATAGTCATTTTTATGGCTCAGGCATCATATTCGCAGGCCTTTATTGCTGCTGTTAATCAGATTCCGATGAATACTGAAGCTATTGTGGTAAGAACCGATGGAAGCATTGTAGAAGGGAAAATTCGTTCTTCTACATTGGTAAATGGTTTTCTTAAAAGTTTTCGGGTAAAAGATGCCAATGAAAACATTCATAAATTCAAATCAGATGAAGTACTTTCAATTAAAGTAAAACCCGGATTACTTGGCAAACTTGATATGATTGCAGAAAAAACATCATCGATTGCAGAAATAGTTAATACTAACTTTGATGAAATAATTAAACGCGAATGGATTTATTTTGAACAAGTGATTTCACCGAAAAAGAATAAAAAACCATTATTGCTTCAGCAACTTAATCCGGGCTTCGACGATGTAATTAAAATATATAATAATCCTGGTTCGCAAGAAACAAGTATGGTGACAACTGGCGAAACCACAATTATTGGTGGAGAGGACCGGTCATATATTGCCCTAAAAAGTAATGGCGATTCGTTTTTTATCCGAAAGGGCAAGTATAATAAAACTATCTTAGAAAATTTTAGCGACTGTGAGGCTTTTATGGATCAGTTTGGATCTAAAAAATTCAAATTCAGAAATATTGCTTTACACATTTTTTATTATAACCAATATTGTAAATAATTCTACATAAAATATTATAATTCAACGGGGAAATCAATTAATCAAATATTAAAACCTTAAATATTCATATTCACCCAAATCAAAAAAACTTGTACAATAAAAAGTTTGAATGAAAACTTTATAGATATTAAAAATGTTACATGCCTAAACATAAGTATGTTTAATTATGGCATCTAATCCAATAAATCTTGCATTACGTTTTATTTTAGAAATTACCTCATTATTTTTAATTTCATATTGGGGCTGGCACCAATCACCTGAATGGTTAAAATATGTTTTAACTATTGGATTACCTATATTTTCTGCAGTAATCTGGGGTGTTTTTGCAGTTAAAGACGATCCCAGCAGATCGGGGAAAACAGTAATACCAACTCCAGGAATAATTCGCTTGTTAATAGAATTGACAATATTTGGTTTTGCATGCTGGGTACTTTATGACCTGGAACAAATAGCTCTTTCAATTATATTGGTGGCAATTCTTCTAATTCATCATATTGCTTCGTACGATAGGATTATTTGGTTAATTAGAAAATGGAATTAACTATGCATTAATTTTAATTTTCCAAACCTTCAGAATCTTCTCTAATGAATAATAAAAGAATGGTTAACACCTGGGATTTTAAAATAACTTAAACTTAGCCTTATTTTTGTTTCAGTTTTAACAATACCGAAGTAATAAGTTCTATAAGAATTCCATAAATACCACCCATTATCATGGTAGATGCAAACATCATCTCTCCACTAAAATCAGGATTTTCAGCCATCATTCCACTAAATGATAATGGGATGCTAAAAATTAATCCCAGTACCAATCCATGTAATGACCAATGTTTTAAATTAAGGCAACTTATACCAATTGCAAAACCAATTAGCGCGCGGCTTCCAATAATTTGATAACGAAGTGCAGCAGGGATTTCGCCCCCACCCGATTTGGCAAAGTAGTAGCAAACAACGCCAAATACCATTCCTAAAAGTGTAGCAACAATTATCCTTTTCATAAGTTAATAATTTATAAATTAATAATTTTTTCGTTTAAAGATAAAACAATTATTGCATGTAGTCAATAAGGAATTGTGTAATATATACTTAGAAATTTCTGAATGGTTTTTGATTCCGGATACCAAAATAGAACTTACTTCCTATTTAATTATACATTAATTTTTGAATTTAACATTGAACAATAACTTAAAATATTGCTTAATCTCAAACCAATCATAAACAGATTCTATGCTATAATTTTATAAATTATTTGAGAAAGGCTAGAAAGTTATTCTGAGTTTTATACACGGCGAATAATTTTGAGTAGCCAAATTATACTGAGTACATGGCAGCAAATCAAATTTAAAACCTTTGTACGCAGTTTTCTTAATTTCATTAATTCTCTCAATTCTTTTTTTATTAACAATTTGCATTGGTATACCCACTGCTATAGCAGGAACTCCTGCATAAACCGCAATACCGAAGGGTATAAGCGCACCAAGCTCATGATTAAAAGGATCTACAAAAGCATACAAGATTGTTGCTCCAATTGAAATAACACTCACATTTGTTAATTTTTTTCCTGTTTTCTTATTCTTCAGCGCCTTTTCAAGATATAAGTCTAATTCTTCTTGAGAAGCTTTTTCGAGGTTTTCAGCAGAATATACCTTTTGAGCTTGAGATGTAAGTGAAATAATAAAAATCAGGAATGCAACGATAATTACTTTTTTCATGATGGTTAGAATTTGGTTTATCTATACAATTTACAATATAAAATCCACAATCACAACAACTTGCATTTATTATAAACTTTATTAGTCACATACAATTGAATTTAAAAAAGCTCAACAAAACGTGGTTAAAATTAAGCTCTTTTATAAAGGTCTTAGTGGAATTGATAACCATTATAAATTAAAAAGATAATACGGTATACCCGCAAGAAGTATTCAGCAAATGAAAAAATTAGGATTGTAATTGAAGGCTGATTAAATTGTCCTTCTCTGATTTAATCCTTAAATTGAACAATAATATAAAAAATCACCTATTATGAAAAAACTATTATTCGTATTAATTTGTATTAGCATTATTTGTGCTTGTTCAAAAACAGAAACCATACCATTTGAAGTTGAATTTAT
>JABMQB010000005.1 GCA_013203525.1 Mariniphaga sp. | reverse complement strand
CAATAACTCCATCAACCATGGAACTTTGAAGGGCAGAAAATGATTTTTTCTCCAGATTTTTGGAAAATTCTGTAGATCTGAGTAGAATCTTGTATCCTTTTTCTAAAGCTACTTTTTCAACGCCATGGATAAATTCTCCGAAAAAGGGATCAGTGATATCGGATATGAATAGTTGGATTGTGGAAAAATGACCGGTTACGAGAGCTTTTGCCGCATCATTTAAGCTGTAATTTAGCTTTTCAGCTGCATCAAGTACTTTTTGTTTTGTAGCTTCAGATATCTTTACACCGGAATTTGTTCGATTGTTTAGCACAAAAGATACTGTGGCTTGAGAAACCCCGGCTTTTTCTGCAATATCATTCATAGTTGTACGATTTGATTTTCCCATTTTCAGGATCTCCATTTATATTTATTTATACGAATAAACTAATAATATTATATTATCTCATTTTAATCAATTAATTTATTATGGCGGATTAATACGTATAAATTTAATAAACTTTTCCTTGACAGATTTTGGATGATGATTTAATCTTATACGTAACAGGTAATACGTATAAATTACCAAGAAATAATTGGAGGAATTATGAAAAAGAAATTTATCTCTTTTGTTGTCGTTATATTAATCGTAGCCACAACTTCATTATTTGCTACAGGGCAAGCTGAAGAGAGTTCAGCAACTGTCAGCAAAGATCCAGTACAAATCATCTGGCTTAAAAAAGGTGGACTTGGCAGCACAAATGCCCGGATTGAAATTCTGAAAGAGACACAGCCTGAATTGATGGCCAGAGTTGAAATCCTACCTCAGTCCGGAGATCCACACTCTATAGCCAATAATTTACGACTGGCCTTAGCCAGCGGTACTGAAGTACCCGATGTTATTAAGCTATCCAAAACGCAACTAATCGAATTTGTTAAAGCTGGTGTAGTTCTGGATATAACAGACAGGATGAAAACAATTGAAGACCAGTTATTTCCTGCAGCTTATGATCTTGGGTTTGTAGAGGGCAGAGCCTATGGTATTGCCAATCAGGTAAAAACAAAAATATGGTATTACAGAAAGGATATTTTTGATGAAATGGGGCTCGATGTAAAAGATATCAAAAACACCGATGATTTTATTGCTGCGGGACTCAAAATCCAAACAAAGTATCCCAAAGCAAATATGTGGAATTTCGGGACTTCTATTGGTCATTACAATCTTCATATGATAACCAGCGGAAATGGAGCCCGGTACTATGATAAAAATGGAGAATATATTGTAGCAAGTGATCCCGGTACCAGGCAGGCTTTTGTTGATATGAAAAAAATGCAGGATGCCGGTATCATCGCGGATGTGTCTGACTGGACTCCCGATTGGGAGCAGGCTTTTAGGGACGAAGAAATTGTATCAACATTACAATCGTCCTGGTTTCATGGAAGACCAGGAGGAGGATATCTACAAAAATGGATACCTGAACAGGCCGGAAAATGGGCTGTTGCACTCTGGCCGAATATTGCCGGAGGAGCCGGAGGAGCTGGTTCTGAATCGGGTGGTGGCGTGTATGCTATTATGAAAGATTCTAAATATGCTGACATTGCCTTTGAAGTGTTAACCGCTTTGACAACTGATCCAGATACAACATACAAGCTGCAAGCTGCACGTGGTGTTGATGCGGTTAATTATGCTGCATTTGAAAAATATCCTGAATTATCTGATCCTCTTCCCTTTTACTCAAATAATTACTGGGAAGTAGAAGCGGAGGCTCTTAAGGTTTATAAAGAATTGCCTTCTGATGCCAATGGTGCAAAAGAGCATATTATTATGAATGAGTTTCTCCAGGAATGGTTGTTAGGCGCGTATGATACTGTAGATGAATGCCTTGCAGCTGCTGAATCTGAGTTGAAAAATCAGATTGGAAATGCATTTGAATTTTAATTGATCTAAGATTTTTTCACCCTCCTCAATAAAAGTGAGGAGGGTATTTTATGGGGGTATAAACCAATGATACGCATGCAAAGGGACGAAAAAATGATCCCTTATTTATTTTTATTTCCTTTTTTAGTTTTTTTTGCCATATTTTTTATTTATCCTATTGGTTTTTCCTTCTGGCTCTCATTTCATAAGTTCAGAGGTTACGGCGAACCGGTATTTGTCGGGTTAAAAAATTTTTACCGTCTCTTTAGCTATAGTAAATTCTGGGTGACTGTAGGAAATACATTTTTTTATGTGATTGCTCACTGGCTGCCTACAATTGTTATTTCATTCACTCTCGCTTTGGCCGTCCATGCATCAATAAAATCATTTCAGAGAGTGGTTAAACCTTTGATTTTTCTACCACAGGTAATCGCAACCGTTTCCAGTGCAATGATTTTCAGGATTATTTTTGCAAAGAATTCGGGAGTTATTAATAATCTTTTGGGGACACATATCGGGTTCCTCAGTGATCCTGCCTGGATGCGTTGGTCAGTCGTTATCATGATGGTCTGGCGTGCAGTTGGTTGGTTTTTTGTGGTTTTCCTGGCCGGATTGACACTAGTCAGCAAAGATCTCGAAGAAGCAGCCCAAATCGATGGTGCTGGTTTCTTTACAAGGACTTTCAAGATCACAATACCTATAATGAAAAATATATTTATGTTTACCTTTATTATGGAGGCCAAATCAACCTTAATGGTTTTTGTCGAGCCGAATATTCTTATTTCTGGTGGAATGTCAGCTCCTCTTCGAGTTAAACCCATAGCGAGCATGGTAGTCGACAATGTTAGAAACGGCTATTTTGGACAGGCCTCAGCCGCTGGATGGCTTCTCTTTTTACTTGTTTTCCTTGTTACAATTATTCAGTTTACTT
>JABMQB010000617.1 GCA_013203525.1 Mariniphaga sp. | reverse complement strand
AGTTATAATTTAGGGCGGGTTAATTCTAACAAAATTTCAATTGCCATTAATTAACCATATTACAGTTTTCCCCATGTATCTTCCATTTCATTTTTTTTCATTTCATCGGCAATTGTCAGGTATTTTCTTAATGTTTTTTCCTGGGTAATACCTGTTATTTCCTGAACCACTTTAATTTTCATACCCATGAAAACGGAGAGGGTAATAAAGGTTTTCCTGGCAACGTGGGCAGTCATTACATCATAGAGTAATTTTGCTTCTTGTGTAAATTTATTTCCTTTAAAATTATCAATGACTATAGGTCTTTTTAGTTTCACGTCTTCGCAAATAATTTTCAAATACTCATTAAATTTCTGGTTGCTCATTCTGGGTAAAACATAAATAGGCTGTTCCTGGTATCGTTCAATTATCTTCCGGGAAAAATTAACCAGCGGAATTTTTACAGGCTCTTTAATTTTTTGAGTAGTTTTTAAAATACAATCTTCTTGTATATGTTCCCTTCTTAATTGCTGAAGGTCGGAATAACGTAATCCAGTTAAACAACCAAAGCAAAAAATATCTCTTACTTTTTGGTGCTTTTTGCTTTTAAAATTGAAGTTGTACAAGGTTTTAAACTCATCGACTGTAAGGGTAATTGGAGTTATGTCTTTTTCTGCAGCCTTAAATTTTAAGTGTTCATTTCCAGAATAATAATTTCTGTCTGCTGCCCAGATTAAAAATGATTTCAATACAGCAATAATTTTTGCAAAATAGTTGTTCCGGATTTTCTTTGAATTATAGGAGTAATCAACGAGAAGGTCAAAGAATTGTAAATCGATACTATTTAACGATATATTATAATTAGTTTCTTTTTGAAAAGCCACTAAATAATTAAAAATGGTTGTTATGTTCCTGGTTGTATTGTATGCTTTGGTATTTTTCCCATTATCAATAAATTCTTGAAATGCCTGTTTAAAATCAACATTCGAAAGTTTATCTATTTTTTGTCCGTTTAATAATTCCTGAATATGTTTTTCTGTAAATGTTTCCTTACTTAAATTACAGTAATTGTTGAAGTCCTTCACATTTGATTCCAGTTGATCAATTGTAGAATTAATTTCTTTAAACCTATTATAGGATTCGGATTCCCTGTTAGGTCTGACTCTTTGCTGTTTTAGATTCCAGTGCCTTAAGAGGATTTTATCTATTTTCTTATAGTAACTTTTGTAATTAAGGGTCATTTTTGCAAGAATAGTAACAAGTCCATCTTTGTCTTTGCTTCCCTTATTAATATAAAATCGTATATTAGGCATTGTATATTAGTTAATTAAGGCTCATTTAATGCAAATGTCGGTAACAAATTCGGTAACAAATATTGTAACAATCATATAAAAATAGTTAAAAATAGCAAAAACTTTTTAATTGTAAAGCACTGAATAACAGAATATATCTGTAAAAATGTAAAAACTATGTAAAATATTAAATACTCCCCCTCCGGGTACTTATATACCTATTAACAAGCTGATTGTTAGTAGGTTTTGTTTTTTACAGGAGAGAATAAAGAGAGAATCAAGTAAAACGTGCTTAGAAAAAAACTGGTACTGAGAATGATTCTAAATAGTACACCTATTCCCATCAAGAAAAAGTTAGTTTCTTGATAATAAGCAAACTAAGTAGTCAAAACACCCATATTTCTCCCATATTTCTTTTAAGTACCCCGCACCGCCCTGATCTGTTTTGGTAATTACCATTTTTAGAATTTGCGTAATATGCTGATCAATAGCGATATATATATATTGCAAAAAAATGAAGCTAAAACGTGATTGATTACTGCGACATGAGAGGGAATAGAATGGATTTAAAAATGGAAAATCAACCTTAAATAGTTTTAATTATTTTCTTCAAGATTATTTCTTATGATGAGGGCTGATTTAAGAGCGTATTTTTCAGCTAATAAGTGTCTTAAAATTTTAAGTTGTTTTAGGAATACTTTATCATACCAAGGCTTTGGCTTTCGAGATGTGAATCCGGAAGAAACCATTGTTTCGCGTTCAAATAAAGACACACCCTTGCCAACTCCCAGGTTAACCATTTTACCGTAATATTCAAACGCAAAATCAATGTATACAGGATCACCATCAGCCTGGGTATTTATATGATGAAAAAAACTATTAACAAGGTTTCCTGTGCCTTCGATATTAAATAGTTTTATTTTGTTTAACCATTCCTTTATTACAATATCAGCCCAGGCTTCAACTGTTTGTCCTATGTTTGTATTTTTAGACATTTTATTTTTTTTGCTTAAGGTTCTTTATTAATTATCTAATTCATTTTCCCAGGCGTTGGCTTCATCCAACATCTGTTTTATTCCGGTACCTCCGGCGTTATACATTGGTATCTCGGCATGGACACCTTTTGTTTCCAGCTTATTTAATACTGCAAGAGTTAACCTCTTAATTTGTTTGTCCTCTTCGTCTACTGTTTGCTGAGCAGCAAATGCAGGCCCGGGATATTTCCCTGCAGCAAACTGGGTGGCTCCTCCTGCCATAGAATGGATTGCACGTGTAATATCGGGTCGGTTAATTTGTATCTTTCGTGTAGTGATCCCATCAACAACCATTTCCGGATTCCGGGGATCCTCGTTAAAAATACCTAAGTGGGCACCAGAATATATTCCTGTAACTGGGCGGCCTGCAAATTTTGCATTATACCGCTCGCCGTTTTCTCCTAAAATAGGATATTTGCCGGCTTCATAACCTTTTACCTTTTGACGCTCTGCATTGGCAATGCCTAATTGCGCTAAGCCGGTAACACCAAGTAGTGCAGCGGAAATTGCTCCGCCAATAGGTCCTAGTTGAGCAAAACCCTGCATTATAGCTGCTGCAGTATTTGCAATAATCTGAGAGGCAGTAATTACAAAATTAATATCAGCATATTTTTTTCTAATTTCTTTTTTCTTCTCTTCATTATCACCTGCCTTCTCGAGTTCCATATCCATAAGGGCATATACCATGTTTGCCCCAAGGTTGGCATATTGTGCCGACATTTCAGATATTCCCTGGTAATGATCAATATTCAGGGCAAACTTTCTGCTAAGGTATTCCTCTTCGCCAATAAGCCCCTTTTTGCGCTGTTCATCAAGAAATTTTCTTTTAAACTTATAGGTTTCCTTATATTTTTTTATTTCAAAAGAAGATGTCGGGTCGATTGGCTCTTCTTCTTCCTCCGGGAGGTCGAAGATTGATTTAGGAAGTTCTTCCTTCCCTTTTTCAATAGCTTCAAGAAATGCCTTTATTCCTTCTTCGCCGGCTTTGCGGAAATACTCTGCAGCCGCAAGCCGTTGTTCCTGTGCTGATTTTGCAAGGAATTCATCGAGTTTACTCTGAGCTACTTTTTCAATTCCAAGTTCCCTGAGCCTTTTTATTTCGGTTTCAATAACAGCTATCTTTTTATTTTTTGCAGTTATTTCAGCTTCGGTGGTTTCAGGGAGTTTTTTTGCATCTTCCAAAAGTTGTTCCTGTGCTTTGATTAATGAAGTAACTGCCTCGGTTGAATCTTTGGTTTCTTCAGGATCATATAAAGGTTCACCTTTTAAGGTTTTGAGAAGTGTTTCTAAGCCTAATCTTTTTTGACCCCAGTTTTCAAGGTCTGCTATATGCCCGGTATACCATCCTTTCCATTCCTTTACATTTCCTGAAATCTGAGTTCCGCCTTTAGTAGCTTCATTCATCCGTTTAACAGTGATTTCAGTTTTTTCGATTTTTTTAATTATTTTATCTAATTCTTTTTCGGTTTCCTTAATTGAGTCAGCATTTTTAATCGAAAGCATTGCCCGTTGAGCCTTCACAAGTTCTTTAGCTCTTTCAGTGCTAATACCTATTACTCTTCCATATTCGTCAAATTCCGTTATTGCTTCAGGAGCTATTTTTGCAATTTGAGCCATTAAACCATTCAACCTTTCCTGTTCATCCGCTGTAAGAGGTATTTTTTTAGATGAAAGCTTCTCGTATTGATCAATCAAGGGATTTAGATTTTTTTCAAGATTATCTACTTCTTTTTGCTGATCAATATATTGCTGTGTTGCTGATTTCATCGACTCAGAAAATCCAGTCGCAAAATTTTCTTTAAAGTTTTTAAATGCCAGATTTAAAGATTTTTGAAAACGCAAAAGTTTGTTTCCCTCTAGGGTATACGCTGTCTGTGCATCAGCTGATTTTTTATATATGAGCTCGAGGGTTGCCATTGCCCGTGCCTGGGCGTTTGTTGCACCTTCGTCCTCTATTTTTTGTTTTACCAGGTTACGGAATTCTTCGGAGTCCTGGCGAATTGCAATACCCAATCCTTTGAGTTGTTCCATTTCACCGAGCATTGCCTTTGTTAATATATTCGATACTTCGGCAACGCCGTGTTTACCGGCTGTCCATTCGTCTAAAGCACCTGAAAGCCCCTGTACCTGGGTAGCCATTTCAGCCGCTTTTTTCCGTGAGAAGTCGAGCGGGATTAAAAGGTCGCCGGTGTTTGCAACCATACTCACAAATTCGCGGTTGGTTACACCCATTTTTGCGGCCAGCTTATCAGCCTGATTTTCGACATAACCCATTTGATCGCCCAGGACAGTTGTAGCCCGGATTGTTTCACCCTGGATTTGTTTGGTAAGGTTGAACATTGATTTTAAAACCCTGCCGGCACCGGCTACAATGGAAGCAAAGGCAAAAGATGGAAGCAATCCACCAGCCATATTTTTCAGCATGGAAAAACGGCCCCGGGCAACGCCTGTTTCTTTATTTATTTTTCTGATCTCGGTCCTGACTTTTTTTAATTGTTTGGTTTTGTTAACATATTCCTTAGTGTTTCGGTTAAGGTTTTTCATTTGGGCATTTAGGGCCCGTTTTGCTTTCAAGAGGTCATTCATATTAGCCCCGTTTATATCACGCAAGGCTGTTTCAACATCGTAAAGCTGATTTTCATAATTTTTTGCTGATTTGGTTGCTCTTTTAAGTTTATTGTCAATTTTGGTAAAACCCTTGATGTCACCGGCTTTTTCAGCTTTCTTCCTTAAATCAATAAGCCGCTTCATTTCATCCTGAAGCTCTTTAAATTCTTTTTTCGCCTGCTCGTTATTAAGAGTTATCCTAACATTTGCCTGTTCGTTTACACTCATTGGATTTTATTTTTTAACCGTTCATAATTGTCAATTTCGATGGTTGCTTGAAGGAGTGCCAGTAAGTGTTTTACCTGAAATTGTTCAGTATTATATAACATACGGTGATAATTCCGTGAATTAATACCAGCCTTATTAAGTATTTCCTTTTTT
>JABMQB010000058.1 GCA_013203525.1 Mariniphaga sp. | reverse complement strand
TTGTTACTTTTTAAATAAGCAGGAGGCCCCCACGATGTAACCATAATGTCAATAGGTTTACCCAATGAATTTCTGGCAGCCTGTGCAAACTGACTAACACGGTTAATCATATCAGAATCATATCCATATGCATTTCTTACACGTAAAATATCGAGGCTTAATTCACCAAATATTATATTATATATCTCCGATTTATTAGGATGTGCAATTAACCAGTTTTCATAAAAAGCCAGTGAAGCTCCAAAACCGGTAATTGTTTGAAAGGTTTCATCTGTTCTAATTTGCGCTAATTCAAAATCATCAGATTGTGCAACTATTTTGTTTGACATAAAAACTGAACACAACAAAACAATTACAACTATATATTGAAGTTTCATATCTTTCTTTTAGTATTAAAAATTAATAATCATTAAAGTATAAAAATAGCATAATTCAAATTGTGAATTTAAAGTTATATTAATTATCTACTCTAAATTAGTAATTTAATAAGACTACTGTTAATCATAAAAGCATTTTACAAATTGCAATACAATGGGAGAAAACATTATTGAACCAGATTAATACCTTAACTCAAATTAAGGAAATCCCCTATTCACCAAAACGATTACTATTAGTAATTTAGCAATTGAATTGGAGAAATAAATAATTATGGAAATTACAGACCGAAAATTGTGGTTATTTGGGCTTCTTATAGATTGTCCTATGGGGAACCCGCTACCCGAGTGCCCGGCAAATAAATACCGGCATTTATCGGTAACAGAAAAACTTGATTTTGTTAATTCTCTTTCGACTGAACAAATTGAAGATCTTTTAAATATTCATAAGGAATGCCTTGAGAAAAGGGAAAAATCAATTCTAACCTAAAAATATTCAGGACTAAGAATATTCCTACACTTATATAAAACCAGTTGCCACCCTGATATATTTGAAAATTTAACTCATTCTAATATCTTTACTAATTAATTCCCTCTATTTTTATTGTATAACGAAATTAAACAGACTATGACAACTCAAATCATAATCCTGGTTGTTCTATTTATTATTTCCCCGATTGTTATCATTTATCTTGAAGGGAAATATTCGATCCTAAAAAAGATTGGAGCCGTTTTAATTTGTTATGGTATTGGTTTGATTGTAGGAAATATAGGTGTTCTGCCTGAAGGTTCAGAAAAAATTCAGGAAATGATTACTAATATATCAATACCTCTGGCATTACCATTAATTCTTTTTTCGATGGATGTGAAAAAATGGTTGAAAATGGCAAAGTCAGCAATGCTCTCCTTGTTTATAGGATTGTTTTCTGTTATAGTTATGATAGTTGTTGGGTATTGGATATTTAAAGGCAAAATTGAAGAAATCGATCAGGTTGCCGGGATGCTTGTAGGAATTTACACTGGTGGTACACCCAACATGGCTGCAATAAAAACGGCTCTTGGTGTTTCACAGGAATTATACATAATGACTCATACCTATGAACTCTCGCTTGGAGCTATTTACCTTGTTTTTATACTATCAATTGGGAAACGTGTATTCCTGACTTTCCTTCCTGCATATAAATCGCCAGGTGGAGATAATAATGCAATTAGCGAAAAACAGCTTGAAGACGATTTTGAATCATATAATGGTATTTTTAAAAAACCTGTTCTTGTTCCACTATTGGGAGCATTTGGTTTATCAGTAGTAATTATGGGTGTGAGTTATGGTATAAGTTTGCTTTTACCAAAAGAATATTCTACTGCAGCCATTATCCTCCTTATTACAACTTTTGGTATTGCCGCTTCATTTATACCTAAAATTAAAAATATCAAAAAAACATTTCAACTGGGGATGTACCTGATATTGATTTTCTGCCTCAATGTTGCTTCAATGGCCGATATAAGCAAACTGGCGAATATCTCATTTTCACTTTTCTATTATGTTGGACTTGCAATGTATGGTTCTCACATTTTGCACGCAATTATTGCAAAGTTTTTTAAAATCGATGCCGATACAGTTATTATCTCAGGAAGTGCACTTATATGTTCGCCACCGTTTGTACCGGTTGTTGCAGGGGCATTAAAAAACCGTGAGATTATAATGACCGGATTAGTTGTTGGAATTGCGGGTTATGCAATTGGAAATTACCTCGGAGTATTTATGGCTTATTTATTAGGTTAAATTTAATAACGCTCAAAAACTAACTCCATCATTTCGTAGGTGTCATTCATTATTTTGCTGCGCCATGTTTCAGATGATGGATAAAACATTTCCATGTAATTCTTCATTACTGCAAGGCTGTCTTTTACATTTTTGTAACCATATTGAATCCCCTGATTTTCGAGAATACTGTTGTGGAGTGATTTAACTAAACCCAATGTGTTCTGTGAATTCAGTGTGCCATATTCAAATGACATAGGCAGATAAAACTTACGGGGAAGGAGTTTGCCGATATAATCGCTGAACTGGCCATTCATGGTATAAAAATCGTCTGAATCCCCCCAGTCGATTGTGTCCCCTTCAAAAATCTGTTCAAGATGTTTTTTTACTTCCTGGTTTTCTGTAGGGTTTGGGAAAAGGTGGAGCACACCCCGTGCACCGTAACCCGTGTGGAGATCAATATTAAACAGTGTATCGTAATTTGCTGCTTTATCAAGGATCACTTCACTTAGTATTGACAATTGCGGCTCGAAATCCTTCCCGCCGAAATAGATCCCTTTTGGAAATTCGTATTGCCCCTGTAAAATAGCCTGCCTAAGCGATGCCTTCGATTCCTGCATCAGTTTTTTAATGGCCACGAGCATAAAAAATTTATTTTTTATGCTTCCAACACTTACCTTTCCACTGGGATTCAGCATTTCATTTAAAGCAATATATCCGTCATTGGGTGTTGAAAAAAGTGTTCTGATAGTATCACAATTTCTGTTAATATCTACATTGTTTTCAGTAGTCCGTTGTAAAAATTTAAAACCATAAGGATTCACAGCATGAATAAACAGGATTCCTATATTATCTAGCATACCTATTTCGAGGAAATTATCCATCATCATTTGCTGAACAGCACTTCCTGTGAATCCTTCAATACCATGGGTTCCTGATGAAACAATCAAAAGTTTCGATTCTTCTTTTTGGGCCGGCACATAACAAAAATCAATTTTAAGATCTTGATTAATCTGAGATGGAACTGGTTTTGAAAAATTTTCAA
>JABMQB010000616.1 GCA_013203525.1 Mariniphaga sp. | reverse complement strand
GAGCTGAATATCCTCAACGTGCTAAATATCAGATACATTCTTTTTATTATTCTTGGAATCGTAACACTTGGAATTATTTATGGTTTTCCCCCCGCTTATTTTTTAATGAAAGTGAGTACAAAGCAATCGGCAAAAAGCGGCCAGGTTGTAGCAAAGAATTCCGGGTTTAATGTGGGTCTAATTACTTTTCAGTATGTTATATCGATTATCCTTATTAGCGGTACAATTATTACTTATAAACAGTTATTGTTTACAAGCAATAGCAATCTTGGTTTCAACAAAGAACAAGTATTGAGTGTTGATTTGGTTCCTTCGTTAACTGCCAATTTAAGCACTTTTAAATCGAAATTACTGGAAAATCCAAACATTAGCGGAGTATCTTTTATTTCAGATGATATTACTCAGCTTAAACAATATTCTACTTTAGTAAAAGTAGATGAGGAGGATTATGTGTTCAAATATGGCCTTATTGACCCTGAGTTTATTCCACTGATGGATATTGAACTGGTACAGGGTGAAAATTTTTCGCAGGATATCCAAAGTCAAATGGTCCAAAGTGAAATGGGTGGAAGTTATATTCTTAACGAGGCAGCATGGGATATTTTAAAACAATCTAAAACTAAGGATGCCGGTTATAATATAAATGGCGAGACATTACTTGGTGTAATAAGAAATTTTCATTTTGAATCTTTTCACAATAAAATAAATCCGATGATTTTATATTGGGCACCTAGCAATTACTTCAACAAGGCATTACTGAAACTAACTGCCGGAAACACAGCTCAAACCATCAATTATATTGATGAAATATATAAAGAAATAGCTCCGGAAAGTTTATGCAAGTATCAATTTGTTGATGATGAATTTAATCAATTATACACTACCGATAGGATTATGGTGAGGCTGTTAGGCATTTTCTCAATGTTAGCCATATTTATTGCCACACTTGGTATAATTTCACTTTCAACCATGGCTGCAGAAAACCGCACCAAAGAAATCGGCATCAGAAAAGTAAACGGCGCTAAAATCTCTGAAATACTTACCATGCTAAATACAGACTTTGTAAAATGGGTTGCTTTAGCTTTTGTTGTTGCGTCCCCAATTGCTTACTACATAATGAACAAGTGGCTCGAAAATTTTGCCTACAAAACCAACTTAAGCTGGTGGATATTTGCTCTGGCAGGTTTGTTGGCTTTGGGAATTGCGTTGTTAACTGTTAGCTGGCAAAGTTGGAGGGCGGCTACGCGGAATCCGGTGGAGGCTTTGAGGTATGAATAAAAATTCAAAGGATAAAGGAACAATAGAAAAAGACATTATAAATAGCTGTAAGAAAACAAGTCGAATAACGAAAGAAACTAGCCATGATAAAAAAGAATTTTATAATAGCCCTGCGAAGTTTAATAAACCATAGAAAATATGCACTCATCAATATTTTGGGGCTCGCCATCGGATTAACCTGCTTTATTCTAATAACAATTTGGGTTCAGGATGAGTTATCATTTGATAATTTCCATGAAGATGCTGATAATGTTCACATTGTATTCCGAAAAGAAAATGACAAACGTGCAGCTGTTTCTTCAAAATTGTTGGCTCCTGCAATGAAAGAGGAGTTACCAGAAGTTTTGGAAGCCACTTGTTTTAGGCAACTTCCCGAAGCGTTTAGTATTCTTTTTCAATACAAAGAGAACAGTTTTGTTGAAAAAATTGCAATGGCAGATAATCAATTCTTTAAAGTATTTTCCTTTCCTCTTTTAAAAGGCGATCCTTCTACCGCCTTTTCCGATCCTAATTCTGTAGTGATTACAGAACGAATGAGTCAAAAATATTTTGGCGGGGAGGAAGCTCTAGGAAAGTCATTTTCTATCACAGCGTTTGGACAGAAAAAACTACTGACAGTAAGCGGTGTATTGGAGAACATCCCGCATAATTCGCATATACAGTCAGAACTCATTCTTCCAATTGAATTCATGAATTATTTTGGAGCAGATTGGGATGTGTGGGGCAATTATTCTGTAACCACCTATATTCGAACTCAAGATAATATATCAAGCACTCAACTTGAGGAAAAAATATTGGCTTGTAAAGAGGGCCATTTTTCTGAAGAAAATATTAGCTATTCCGTACTTCCTATCACTAAAATTCATCTAAACGCAAGTAATGTTGGATTTTTCACCACAACAGGAGACATCAAATATGTGTATATATTTAGTGCTATTGCGGCAATTATCCTACTCATTGCCTGCATGAATTACATGAACTTATCCAATGCACTTTCGTTAAAACGTTCAAAAGAAATAGGCATTAGAAAAACACTGGGTAGCAAAAGGATACAAGTTATTCAGCAATATTTTGGAGAAACATTGATTTTAGTATTTATAGCATTGATTTTCGCCATCCTCCTGGTTCAAATTTGTTTGTCGGTTCTCAATTATTTATCCGCAAAATCGCTCACTGTCCCATATACCAACCCGCTGTTTATTCTAACTCTTTTAGGAATTGCTGTAGCT
>JABMQB010000615.1 GCA_013203525.1 Mariniphaga sp. | reverse complement strand
GGATTGGAGTGCAAATTTAACCTATCCACTAATGAAGTCATTCAATTTTGGGATTAACCTTAACTTTTAAATTTTAGAAAATATGAAACGAAAAATATTATATCTAAAAGGAATATGTTAAATACTTACCTTGTCCAATTGCAGCGAGACGCTTGAATTAACACCATTGGATAAAGTATCAAGTGAACAGTTGTTATCAAATCCGGGCGGGATTAAAACACTTTTAGCCCGTATATACAACACAATGCCTGTTGAAGATTTTTGCTATCGGCCCAATGGTGGATTTAATTCCCGTGGATGGGGCGGTGTAGGTGGAATTCTTATGACCACCTTTTATACCGACGAAAGTTTTCGTAGCGATGGTACCGGAATTGGGCCGGTAAGCAATAGTTATTGGCCTTACGATGATATCCGGGAGGTGAATCTCTTTTTTGAAAGCCTTGATAAAGTGAAAGAGACAATGCGTGATGATGAATATTTGCGGTTGCAAAGTGAGGCACATTTTATTCGTGCATACATATATTTCGGATTAGCTAAAAGATATGGCGGAGTACCTCTGATTGATATGGTTTTAGATGGTGACTATGTGCCTGGAAGTAACAATGAGAATTTGTATATTCCGAGAAGCACGGAAAAGGCGGCCTGGGAATTTATCTTAGATGAATGTGATTTGGCTATTGAAAATTTGCCGGAAAATGTATCATCTGAAAATGGTAAATATAGAGCCAGTAAATGGGCAGCATACGGACTGAAGTCAAGAGCTGCTCTCTTTGCCGCTTCAGTGGCTAAATATTGGGGCGAAGCATCTCTTGTTGGTGAGGCTGTTGATCAGGGCCTGGTTGGAATGAGTGCATCGGATGCAGCTTCTTTCTATGGAGAATGTATCAGTGCTTCCCAGGCTATTATCGATAATTCAGGAAAATCTTTGTACATGCCTGATCCTTCAAATCCTCAGGAAGCAGCAAAGAATTATTATGATCTTTTTTTAACCGATAACAATGAAATCATATTCAAAAAAGGTTTCCTTGATGGGACAACTGTTTCAAATCAAGGGCATAGTTTTGATATCTATTATAATCCCGCACAAACCAACCCGGGGTTTCACAAATTTGGGCGATTTAACCCTACTTTGGATATTGTAGATTTGTATGAGGATTATACGGATGACGGTACCGGGGAAAGTGCAAAAATTGTTACCCGTGAAGATGGAAATGAAGATTACGTTATTCCGAATCCCATAAATTTAGATGTTAATTTACCGTTTAAAAAATACAGTAGCCTTTCTGAACCATTTGAAAATAAAGACGCTCGTCTGTTAGGAAGTATCATTGTTCCGGGATCTGTATGGAAAAGTGTGAAAATAATCATTCAGGGTGGATTAATCGGAACCGATGGAAGTAAATTGATTTATTCCGATGGATCCGCTGTTGGCCAGGATGGTAATACCTATTATTCTTTTGGTGGCGAAGGATTGACAAATTACTCAGGTTTTAGGGGACTAGGTCAAAGTGACGATGCTAACTATACCAGTTCGGGATTCCTTATAAAAAAATATCTTCAGGAAGCAGTAAACGTTATTGGACAAAATGAGTCCTCGTCAACCGATTGGATTGATATTCGTTTAGCAGAAATTTATTTGAATTATGCTGAAGCAATTGTTGAAAGCGGGGAAGGGGATGTGGCCAAAGCCGCCAATTTTATCAATGCTTTACGGAAAAGGGCAGGACATACCGATGTCGTTCCTGCAACCTTGGAGAATGTTTTGAAAGAACGCCGGGTTGAACTGGCTTTTGAAGGTTACAGGTATTGGGATTTAGTACGGAGAAGAGAGTTTCATGTCCTATTTAATCAGACAAGAAGGAAAGCCCTCGTCCCGATTATTGATCTTCGTGAAGCTCAACCAAAATTTATTTTTGTAAGAGCAAATAATTATAATGAAGAAAATGCCGGTGGACGAACTTTCCAAACCTATATGTATTATTTGGCAATTCCTGGTAGAAGCACGAATAATTTAGTGGAGAATCCACAGTATTAATCAATCCAAAAAATTTAAAAATATGAAAAAAATAAGTTATATAATCATACTGATTCCGTGCTTACTATTTGCATTGGCATCATTCGAAATAGATAATTATGAAGGGCCAAACGCCTCCTTTTTTGGTGCAATAAAAGATGCTGCCACAGGAGAATTAGTTGGAACAGAACTTCGGAGTGGTTCAATTATCCGGGCTTTTGAACAAGGATTTGAAACACCAGCCGCCCGAACTTGGCTGATTATGAACACTGGCGAGTTCCGTAATAATATGGTTTTTGCTGCTCGATATGATTTCGAATTTTCTTCATGTAATTTATTCCCATTTACGGTTGAAGATTTTGAAATTAAACCAGGTGATAATGAACATGATTTTATGGTAACTCCTTATATTAGGATAAAGAATGCAAATATTACACATTAGAACAATAAAATTGTTGCTACATTCAGCCTGGAAGCAGGAAGTTCAGAGGCAAAAGTTAAGTCTGTCAGGCTATATGCCTTAACTGATATACATGTTGGTGAACAAATAAAGTTCAGTACAACAGGAACTGAATATTCTCAAAGCTTCAGTCCATCTAAAGTTATAGATGGTACTACATATACATTAAGTATTGATTTAGACGAAAATGCTTCGTTATTTGATTACTCCCGAAATTATTATTTTAGGGTAGGAGCATTGGCAAATGTGACTGGAAGTGGTACTGTAAGACCTAATTATTCAAGTACGGTTAAAATTCCTTTAAAACTAAATAGTTAATTTACAAACTACAAATGTCAACATAAGTCCGAATTATTTTAATTGGTTATAATGTCAGTAGTTAAAGAAAAATAAACGTGGCCTAGTATGCGATATAATTAATAGGTTTGGCACGCATTTTTGCAAACGTTGTATGTAGGTCTTAAAACTAAATAATTTGGTAGACAACTAACATTCTAAAAAAAATTAGTCCATTTTATCCCAAACATGAAATATCTGTCTATTTCATTTTTGGTTATTGAACATAATGTATTGATTCTTGGACTGTTCACATCGAGCGTGAGAAGTTAATAGTGCTTATTTGACCCCCAGTGCCTAAATTGAAAGTCATTCTTATTTGTCCCACCCCCCCTCTTTTTTTACATAGAAAAAGGCAACACCTTATTGATATTGCATCTTTAAAGTTCAAGCAAATGTTGACAAAGCCTTATAAGTTAAAAGTCTTTTGATTGATTTAGTACAAATATTTAACTGGGGCTAATCTATATGTATTTATATTTTAATGTAAAAATAAATGCAACAATCTGTTAATTAAATTGTTGCATTCAGTATGTGTGCCCAGAACAGGAGTAGTTTATATTGATAAAGTGGATACCATTTAATATTATTTCAAGATATACAGAATTCGAATAAGCTGAATAATTAAAAATATAAAGATTTGCTTAAAAATACATTATCAAAGGATGCATCATACCACTC
>JABMQB010000614.1 GCA_013203525.1 Mariniphaga sp. | reverse complement strand
GGGTAATTTCAACCGCATTAGTACTCCAGGGTGTTAACATCTCTTTACGAGGACCAATAAACCAGCCTTTCATAACCTCAAGCTGCAATAATTCTGCACCTCCAAACAGCCAGTTTAACCTGGAAACAAAATCTTCACTAATTCTTTTTTGGGAACCAACAGCAATGATTGACTCCTGTGGAGTTTTAAAAAAAAGGATCATCTTCCGGTAGTTTTTTGGAACATTATATGTTTTATAACACGGCGCAAAGATATAAATAACCTAAAACAATTCAGGATGGATTTAGACACTTTACAAACAAAAATATCAACAACTGTTATTATCTGGCAAATGGGCTAAAAACTATTTCATCGAACTAAAAAAGTTACAAATTTCCTTTTCATACATCTACACTGATTTACAAGGAAAACTAAACATTCAATCAATAATTTTGTTAACTACTAGAATTGTACAAACATAACGAATGACAAAAGTCAGTTCTTCAATTTTAGTTTTAACAAATAGTTTACAAACAGATTGGTTCTTCCACTTTTAGAGTACGAAAAGCAACACAGAAATTTAAATTTATATATTTGCCGCCTGTTTTTGAAAACCTTATTCTGAAACCTATGAAATCAATAAAATACATCACTCCGGAAGCTGCAGTAAGAGTTATTAAGTCGAATGATCGTGTTCATCTCCACAGCGTAGCAGTTACACCTCATCCGCTGATTAAAGCCATGTGTAACAGGGGTAGAAATAAGGAATTCAGGAATGTCAGGATTCAACATATTCACACCGAAGGAACCGTTGATTATGCCAATCCTGAGTTTGAAGGCATCTTTAAACTGGAATCGTTTTTTGTGGGTGGAAACGTAAGAAAACAGACTCAAGCAGGATATGCCGATTATATTCCGGTTTTCCTTCATGAAACTCAAAGGTTGATCAGAGAAGGTTATTTGAATGTAAATGTTGCAATGATCCAGGTGTCGACACCCGATAAGTTTGGTTTTGTTTCGCTTGGAACTTCGGTTGATGCAACGCTGGCTGCTGTTGAAACGGCTGATACTGTTATAGCTATCATAAATCCCAATGTCCCCAGAGCCTTTGGTGATGCAATGATCTCTACCGATGATATTGATATTTTTGTTGAGGATGACTCTCCTTTAATAGCTATCAATCCAGCAACTATTACAGAAACCGATATGAAAATCGGACGGTATGTCGCTGAATTGGTTGAAGACGGGGCTACCCTCCAAATGGGAATTGGAGCTATCCCAAATGCGGTTTTAACCATGCTTGGTAATCACAAAGACCTTGGTGTACATTCCGAAATGTTTGCCGATGGAATCCTTCCTCTTTTTGATAAAGGAGTTGTAAATGGACGAAATAAAGCCGTTGACAAAGGGAAAATGGTAGCTACCTTCCTGATGGGGTCAAAATATTTATATGATTTTATTAATGACAATCCAGGTGTTGCCATGCAGGATGTAAAATATACAAACCGGGTAAATGTTATAGCTAAAAATCCAAAAGTAACCGCTATAAATTCAGCTTTACAAATTGATATTACAGGCCAGGTTTGTGCCGATTCAATTGGTACAAAGTTATATTCCGGAGTTGGCGGGCAAATCGACTTTTTACGTGGTGCTTCGTTAAGTAAAGGAGGAAAACCAATTATTGCAATACCATCGGTTACTAAAAAAGGAATTAGTAAAATTGCACCAATCCTCACGCCCGGTGCTGGAGTTGTAAGTACCCGTGCTAATATCCATTGGCTGGTTACTGAGTATGGTGCTGTAAATTTATATGGAATGCCATTACAGGAACGTGCTAAACTTATTATTTCTATTGCCCATCCCGATCATCAGGAGGAACTGGATAAAGCTGCATTTGAAAGGTTTGGCCCGCATTTCCATTTTGTATGGGATAAAGATTAATACGATATACCAATCCAATTTCCAAACATCTGAAATTCCATTTATTATACCTAAATTTCGGAAAATTAACAGAATCAAATTATGAATATTTCTCACATCGAACATATTGGCATTGCCGTTGAAAACATGGATGAAGCCATAGCTTTATATGAAAAAGTTTTTGGATTAAAATGTTATGCTGTTGAAGAAGTTGCCGACCAGAAAGTAAAAACGGCATTTTTTAAAGTTGGCGATACAAAAATCGAATTACTTGAATCAACCGATCCGGAAGGGCCAATCGGAAAATTTATTGCAAAAAAAGGAGCTGGTATTCATCATATTGCTTTTGCAACCAACAATGTTAGTCAGGCATTGATAGAAGTTGAAGAAAAGGGTGTCGCTGCAATCGATAAAACACCAAGAAAAGGTGCTGAAGGATTAAACATTGGATTTCTTCACCCAAAATCCACTTTAGGGGTACTTACCGAACTATGTAGTGAAAAATAACTTACTGCTGTTTTAGTTCAAAAAATGTATTCGCAATTTTCTCCTTAAGTTGGGAAATTTTAATACTTTTAATTCGTATTTAAAAATACAATTTACATAACTTAAATCTCACCTTACATGAGATAAAAGCTTCTGCTGAAATGTGGAAGCTTTTTAATTACAAAAGATGTTATACTATTATTTAAAGGCATCCTTAACTGAATGGCAATATCAAGAAATCATTCCTGCGGACGTGGGAATCTTTTCGTAAAAGATTCCTGATATTCATTTCATTTCTTCAGGAATGAGAAATTTTAAAATAAACTTATTCCAGCGAACGAAAATCCAGGATTTAATAGGTCATTTCCGCTGCCGGGATTGACACTAATTCATTAATCCCCTTTGGATTCTGTCATTTCGATGAGGAACAAAGAGAAATCTCATCCAAAAACAGATCTCTCCTATCGTCGAGATGACAAAAAAAACAAAATCGGACTCTAGATATAAATCAACTATTAATTAATTGATAGGTAATTTTATTGGCAAAACTATCAAGGTTTTTGAAACCTTGATGGTCTGAACCGAAAAAGAACCACTGACTTGACACTAATAACGAAGCAAGTAAAAAAAAGGATGGAATCCCTCAAAGAGATACCATCCTTCTAAAAACATTTAAGCCAAATTCCAGTTTGCCTTCAGCCAGTAACCAGAAACGAGCAACCAGAATCAAACCCTATTTCCCCTCAATCCAGGCTACAATTTTTTCGTCGTAAGGCTGGGTTTTTGGAGTGGCGGTATCAACCAGTTTCCCATTTTCATCAATCATATACTTCTGAAAATTCCAGGTAACATCTGAATCCAGCAACCCATTCTTTTCTTTTTGAGTTAACCATTGATATACTTCGTGGATATCATCACCTTTTACACTGATTTTTGACATCATTGGAAATGTGACACCGTAATTTTTTTCACAAAATTCAGCAATTTCTTCATCACTGCCTGGTTCCTGTTTGCCAAAATTATTGGCCGGAAAACCAACAATAACAAACTCTTTGCTTCCATATTGTTTGTAAAGTTTTTCCAAACCTTCGTATTGTGAAGTATTTCCACATTTTGATGCGGTATTAATAACCAAAACCTTTTTTCCTTTTAATGTTGAAAGGTCAAATTCAGTTCCGTCGATTGCTTCTACTTTAAAATCGTGGAAAGTTTTCTGTGCACTAATAATTGATGGTACAGCCATCGTAAATAAAATAATTAATGTAAATAATTTTGTCTTCATAATTTCATAGTTTTTCTTACAAAACAGGAAACGCATTGAATGGTTCACACCAACACAAGTGTTTTGATGTTAATGGTTTGTTATTAAATATGAGCCGTAACTGAAATCACTTAAATAACATTCAAGAGATTATAAATTCAAAAACTAGTTTTTAAATAAAGCCAATATTGTAAAATGACTAAATTTTCTTTCAATCTGTAATTTATTTTTGATCAAAACTTAAGGATTGATATCTTCGGCCCATGATTTCAAAGCCAATTGTAAGTGTCGCAGGCAAAAACGGACCGTTCCTGAATGTTATTGAAGCACTTAGTCAACTTGATTTATCCTCACTAAAAGATAAACGAATTTTAATAAAACCCAACGTTGGGCGTATTGCACCTCCCGAATCGGGATACAATACCCATCCTGAAGCTGTGGCTGCGATTATCGAAACGCTAAATAAACTGGGTGTTGAAACCATAGCCATTGGTGAAAGCCCCATTGTCGGGGTTGATGTTTTCAAAGCATTTAAGCGTGCAGGATTCACCGAAATGGCAGCCCGTTATGATATTGAGCTTATCGATTTTAATTCAAAACCTCCCATTGTTAAAAATATACCGCACCCACGAATAATAACCGAAACTAAAATTTGCCAACAGGTGTACGATTACGATGTCCTGATTTCGGTTCCGGTTACCAAAACACACATGCATACAGGCGTAACGCTTGGAATTAAAAATTTTAAAGGGTGTTTGTACCGACACGAAAAAGTCCGTTATCATCAGTTAGAATATCATAAAAAAGTATATCCCGAAAAGACACTGGATTCTGCCATCTCCGATTTGGCCTCTGTGTTAATGCCTCACATGACCGTTGTTGATGGTTATATTGGCATGGAAGGATTGGGCCCTTCCGGTGGTGAACCCGTAAAGTCGGACTTTGCAGTTGCTTCTTTCGATGCTATGGGCGCCGATGTTCTTACTTGTAAACTAATGGGTTTAAATGCAGAAGAAGTTCCTCATCTTAAAATCATTTCAGAACGAAAAAAGATGTCGATTAAGGTGGAAGATTATAATGTAGTCACCAATTCATACGAAAAATACATATACCAGTACAAGAAACCTCCCACAAAAATATCGGTTCAATTTCCCGGAATTGAAGTACAGGATATTGATTCATGTAGTTCGTGCCAGTCTAGTTTAATGTTATTCCTAAAACGTTTTGGTGAGGATATGAGCCAGTATGCTTTATGCGATGGAAAATTTCATATTGCCATTGGGAAAGGGATAGAAAAAGCGATGGATGGGACAGTGTTTGTTGGCAATTGCACGCGGCATATGAAAGAAAAAGGAATACACATAAAAGGATGTCCGCCGGTAGCAACACGAATTTATGAAGCCATTGTTCACCGCGAACCTGATAAAAATGAAGATCCTATATAAGAAAAAAATTAAAAGATTTAGTCAGCCCCTAATAAAATTCAATGTAACCAATCCTGTTAAATAATACTTATTAGGTATATTAACAAGCTGTTTTAAAACAATATTATGAAAAAGCGATTTAAAACAATTTTGATTTTCACTCTAATAATTTTCTTTTGCATCAATTTACAAGTATGGGCACAGGATGCAGCGGAAGAATACAGAAGTGTTAAACTTGGAATTATAAAAGAGGTTAAATCTTCAGTTAATAATAAAGAATACGAACTGATTATTAATTATCCGTCAACCTATAGTCAAAATCCGGATAAAAAATACCCCGTTGTTTACTTCTGCGATGGATATTACGATTTCCCGCTTTTAACAATGATTTACAATAACCTGAAATATGACCAGCGAATTACCGATTGTTTTCTGGTTGGTTTTTCATATAAAGGCGAAATCCCTGATTATGGACCATTGCGAATACATGATTATATGCCAACCAAATCGAATCAGTATAATATTGGTGGCGGAGCAGATGAATTTCTTCAAGTAGTTGAAAAAGATTTTATTTGTTATATGGGGAAAAACTTCCGTGTTGATCCAGAGTGGAGAGCACTTGGTGGATCATCTGCCGGAGGGATGTTTACATTGTATACCTTAATTTACTAAACCCAATTTATTTAATGCATTTATGGCAATCAGCCCGGCCACTGATTGGGATGATGACTGGCTTTTTAAGTATGAAGAAGAATTTAGCAAAAACAACAAAGAACTTTCTGTTTCGCTTTATATGACTGGCGGTGAAAAAGAGATGCCAAATAATCCCGCTTTTGTAAAAAGTATATTAAGGTTTGATGAAGCACTAAAAAAACACAATTACAAAAACTTCAGATATAAATTCCGATTACTTGACAATGCTTATCATGCCAGCTCAAAACCAGAAGGATACAACCGGGGGATGCAGTTTATTTTTGAACCACTGATAAATCGCTAATTTGATTAATTATGATTGAAGTACGTGAAGTTTCAAAAAAAATTGAGGAAAT